>JAHJNP010000386.1 GCA_018820745.1 Gammaproteobacteria bacterium | reverse complement strand
GCCGGCGCGCCGCTCGACAGCCAGAACGCCAACGGCGCCACCGCGCTCATTTACGCCGCTTCGACCGGCCAGACCGGGATCGTCCAGCTGCTGCTCGATGCCGGCGCCGATACCACGCTGGCCACCCTCGACAGCTTCACCGCGCTCGACCTGGCCGCCAATCGCGGCTGCATCGACCTGCTGCGCAGTCGCCTGCATCTGCAGGCGGCATGAGCGACGCGCGGAGCCGGCATCAGGACGAAGACGGCTTCCGCTCGCCCGCCCTGATGTCCGGGAAGCGCGTCCGGCCGATGCGCAGCACGAGACGGAAGACTCGGCAACGGGCCCGCGTCGGACGTAGTCTCGCGCAATGAAACCCTACATCCCCGAACTCAGCGAGCAGCGCATGGTCAGGCGCGCCCCGAACCGGCCGATCGATTTCGGGATGGATCGCGACTACATTTTTTCCTGCCTGCAGGACATCGAGCACCACTTTGGATTGCAGGGGTTTACCGGTCTCACCCCGGAACAGATCCCGGCACGCGCCCTGATCAGGCAGTTCATCGTGTGGTGGCGTACCCTCGAACCCGCCAACGCAAGCCAGCAAACCACCTACGCCCGCCTGCCAGGCACCATTCGGCTCATCGACACCATCTCCAGCTGGTGGGCGGAGCAGGGCGGCAAAATGCAAGGGGATTGAGGCCGGAAAAACTGCGATGGCTGTTGGGTTGTCCGTGCGATGGCAGATGATTTGGGATGTTCACCAACTCAGGTAGACGACTGTTTACTATGGCCTGAATGGCCGCCTGAGCGGGCACCGCGATCGGCTGGTGTTCGGCCAAAGCGGACCGATACTGTCTAACAAAGCCGGGGCACTTCACCCAATTAAGCGTAGCAGCATGGCATCCGAGATTGGAGATAGGGACTCCCCTATCGGTCTTACTCTGTGCTTCCTCCAACGCTCTCTAAAGAGTAACCCTTCTCGCGGAACAGTCGCAGGCAAGCGTCTACCACTGCGGCGTCATAAAGCCGCCCGCGCCCGGCCTCGATTTCAGCAAGACTCGCGTCGATTCCGACCGCAGGGCGGTAGGGCCGGTGTGAGGAAATGGCTTCCACCACGTCGGCCACGCCAAGTATGCGGGCCTCAAGGATGATCTCCTCGCCCTTGAGACCTTTGGGGTAGCCACTACCATCCATGCGCTCGTGATGTTGCAGCACCATGTCCTTCACGGGCCAGGGAAATTTCACATCCTTGATGATGTCGTAGCCTACCTCCGGGTGAGACTTGATCATGCCGAATTCATGCTCTGTCAGCCGTCCAGTCCGGTTTAGGATTTCTGCCGGGATGTATATCTTGCCGATGTCATGGATCACCCCCCCCAGTTGCAGTCCCTCGATACGCGCCGCATCCAAGCCAAGTTCGCGCGCGATCGCTGCAGCCAGACCGGCTACACGGCCTTGGTGGCCGGCGGTATAGGGATCGCGCTTTTCCACCGTAAGCGCGATAGCCCGAATAGTATCGGTCAATGATTCCTTGAGGCGTTCCACGCCTTTGAAGTGTTCCGTCTGGAAGTGGTTGCGTTCCTGTCGCATGCGCAAGGCGAGGATGCCGAATGAAAGATCACCAGCCAGTTCTTCCAGTAACTGAAATTCGCCCTCATCGAATGCGTCAGGCTCTGCGGCATAGATATTCAGTACCCCGAACACTTCGCCGTCTTCCTCTTTGAGCGGCAGTGCAACGCAGGACGCATAACCACGCTTAAGCGCCTGCTCGCGCCAAGGGGCGAAGTCCGGATCGTTAAGGATACTCTCGGCTATCTGCGGCATACCAAGCCTCACAGCCCGACCAGCGGGCCCTTGTCCGCGTTCCGTGTCGGCCCAAGTAAGGTCGAGGGCTTCGATATACCCATTGTCATGTCCCGCGCTAGCTACCGGACGCACAGTTTTGGCTTCGTCATGCTCGGCAAATCCGATCCAGGCAAGCCGATAACCACCGTCTTCGATGACGGCACGGCACATGTCGTCCACTAGCTGCTTTTCCTGAATGGCGTGAACCACGATCGAATTGCAGGCGCTCAGCGTCCGCTGGGCACGCAGGGCGCGCCGCAGGGCCAGTTCGGCCAGCTTGCTCTCGGTAATGTCCTGCACCGTTCCGAGCGAGCGTAGCGGCCGACCGTTTTCGTAAACGGTCTCGCATTTCTCGCGCATGTAACGGATGCGCCCATCGGGCAGCAAGATGCGGTGCTCAAGGTCATAGGGCACGCGATTTTCAAGATGCCGGGTATACGCGAGGTGGACCATCTCACGGTCGTCTGGGTGGATACCTCCCAGAAATTCTTCGTAGGTTTCACCGAAGTGCTCCGGGTCGATTTCGAACATGCCATAGATTTCGTTCGACCAGGTGAGCTTACGATTGTCGTGATCAAGCTCCCAGCATCCTATATGAGCGATGCGCTGTGCTTCGGCCAGGTTGGCCTCGCTGTGGCGCAGGGCTTCTGCGGCGCGCCTGCGTTCCGTAGTGTCGCGGAATACGCCAAGCAGGTAGTTTTTACCGTTGAGGCTAACCGGCGCGGAATTGACGTCGGCATAGAACACCGAACCATCCTTGCGCAGGACAGGGAGGTCCGAAGCGAGCTCGATTTCGCCACGGAGTTGACGGGTGAACTGGTCGACGACATACGGCAAGGCATCGGCCGGGTGGATGCATTCGACACTCATGCCGATCAGTTCCTCGGCCGTGTAACCAAGCATCTCGCAGATGCGTCGGTTGGCAAGATGAAACTCTCGCGTCCCGGCATCGGCAAGCAGTATGCCGTCATAGCTACTCTCGAATATCGTCCGAAACTTCGATTCCGATTCCCTTAGCGCTGTCTCGGCTTCCCGGCGCGAGGTAATGTCACGGGCGATGCTCAGCACATAGGTTTTTCCGATCTCGATAAATTTCAGGGTGATTTCGACAGGGAATGTCGATCCGTCCTTACGCCGGTGCGTGCGTTCGAACACGGCCACACCACTTTTTGAAATCATCTCGTCAATCACGACCATTTCGGTTTGACCGAATCCGGGATCGATGTCCGGGACGCACATGGAGAGCATCTCTTCGCGGCTGTAGCCTAGGTCGAGACAGCCTTTCTCGTTCACATCGAGAAAGCGCAGTGTGCCGGGCTCGACCACTTCGATGGCATCGTTGGAATGATCGAGCAGGTCCCGAAACAGCTTAAGCTTCTCCTCGGAGCGCCTTAGCTCGGTGATGTCATGCATGACGTGCAATGAGTAGAGGTATTTGCCCTCGTCACCCAGGATTGGGTAATGCCGTACATGGAAAACTTCTCCGGAGGGCAACTGCACTTCGCCTTCGTTGGAGCACTGTTGCTTCAGTGCCTGAACGCAGCCTGGCTGGGGGCCATCGTGTATAGGGAAGACCTCCCAGTAAGGTTTGCCGATGATTTCGCGCACGTCCATGCCGGCACGTTCGGCATAAGCGAGATTGGCGCGCAGAATCCTGTACTCGCCGTCATGTACGAATATGGGGTCGGGCACCGCGTCCACTGCGGCAAGCCATTCCTGCTTAGCCTGCACGATTTGACGCTGGCTTTGCTCAAGCTCTTGCAGCAATGCCTGCAGGCGTTTGAGTTCTCCAGAAACAGGTTGTGCTCCGCTATCCGTCATACATCTCCCATAGTTAGAGGAAACAGGACTTAGGGGTGGGCTGTGAAGACAAGAGTAGATATGGGCATTGATTCCCGTTTAGCCAAGGATCCCACATTCCGCCAAACCACGATTATGGTATTGATAACAACTCTAACTAACGGATTTATTGTCTAATAATTCAGTCAGGAATGGCTTGGCCCGTCTGTATGACCGCCTTGGCCGAGAAACAGCCCCATGTGGGCAAGCGTTGATTGCCTGTTTCACGATCGGCGGCCAACTTGAGTCTCAGAGTGTCTAGTAAACTGGTGAGGTTCAGCGCCCGGTTTTCACAAAGAGGCTATGCTGCATTGCAATCACAAGAAATACGGTACAGGCAATGTGGCCGCAAGGCGCTACCTTCTGGTACTTGTGGGTGCTCAAAGGTTCCAGATTCCTGCATACCGAGACGCTCCATAACGGCACGAGACCTGCGGTTGTGGATGGTGGTGAAGGAGACGACCTCCGGCAGGGCTAGTGACTGAAAAGCAACGCGAAGAGCTCCTTTTGCGGCCTCAGAAGCCAATCCCTTGCCCCAGGACTGGAACGCCAGACGCCAGCCAACCTCTACGCAGGGAGAGAATGGAAGCTCGGCAGATGGGATATGCAAGCCGACAAACCCGATGAATTCGTGAGTGGCCTTAGTTTCGGTCGCCCAGAATCCCCAGCCTCGCTCTTCAATGAGCGACTGACAACGGTCGGCCATTGCGTCACTCTCCGCGCGTGTGAGCGGAGAGAGAAAGAACTCCATGACTCTCGGGTCTGAGTTGAGAGCGGCGAACGGGGTACGGTCAGCGGGGATCCACTGCCGCAAGCGAAGGCGCTCAGTCTCGAACTCTATTAGTTCAGCCATTAGCTACGGAAATTGGTAACAGTGCCGCATAACCGCTTAAATTGAGGGACTGCGAGCATTTACACCCTGTTCGGATGCGGGGCTGGGTGTAATCAGCATGACATAACTGCTGGAAGTTTCATCTTCAACATTGAAGCCATGCCTTTCATAGAATCTCCTGGCCTCATCATTAATTTTAAATACCTCCAATCCGATCCTCTTGGATTGCTCCTTACCCGACGCAACAGCAGACTCAAGCAGTCTGCTCCCGATGCCCTTCCGCTGATGATGAGGGTGAACAACGATCATTCTTATGAACAGCTGATCACTCCGATTTTCAACATGAGAATACCCGACCAACTCTCGCTCTTCATGAACCATCGTAATGTCTTTTGGGTTGAAGTGAGTAGAAAAGTCGTTTTCTTGCCACTGATCATTCCAGCCCCAAATTTCAGAAATGTAGCCGCGCATTACTAAGCAATACAATTTGAAAATGGCTTCTTTTTCTGTTTGTTCGGCTTTTCGGTAAGAGTAAGTCACGATATCGGGCTTTATATCGCCTAGTTCGGTTTACGTCATGAAAAAGGATAGCGATGGCAGACCAATTATGCTCCAGTTTTTACTGGCCCAATCATGGGCGTGAAGGCCAGATTGAAGTCCGCTCTAAGTCACTAAGCGGCCCGTCAACGTTTAAAGTGAAAAGTTGGGCATATACGCAGCTTCTGGCCCATCCCTCGCAACCCGCTTACCCTTAAGCTACGAATTCATGCTTTTGCCGCAAAGCTTTTGCGGCTGCCACCATATTTGACAGCGCGGCTTCGGTCTCGGGCCATCCGCGCGTTTTCAGTCCGCAGTCGGGATTGACCCACAGATTGGAAGACGGGATGACCTGCGCGGCTTTTTCCAGCAAGCGGGTCATTTCCGCCTCGGACGGCACACGCGGGCTATGGATATCGTAGACGCCCGGACCAATTTCGTTGGGATAGTTGAAGTCGCCGAAGCCGCGCAATAGCTCCATGTCCGAGCGGCTGGTCTCGATCGTGATGACGTCGGCATCCATGGCCGCGATCGCGGGCAGGATGTCGTTGAATTCCGAATAGCACATGTGGGTATGG
>JAHJNP010000385.1 GCA_018820745.1 Gammaproteobacteria bacterium | reverse complement strand
GACGATGGCACCCCGCTCGGCTCGTCTGCCAACGACGAATGCCAGATCGATTCGATCAGTCAGAGCTGGGCGGTCATCTCGAAAGGCGGCGATCCGGTGCGCGCCCGCCAGGCGATGACGGCGGTGGACCAGCGCCTGGTGCGGCGCGACAAGCAGATCATCCAGCTGCTCGACCCGCCCTTCGACAAGTCCGATCTGGAGCCCGGCTACATCAAGGGCTACATCCCCGGCGTGCGCGAGAACGGCGGCCAATATACCCATGCCGCGATCTGGACCACGATGGCATTCGCCATGATGGGCGACACCGAACGCGCATGGGAATTCTTCGCCATGCTCAATCCCGTCCATCACGGCAGCACTGCGGAGGCGATCGAACGCTACAAGGTCGAGCCCTACGTCATGTGCGCGGATATCTATGGCGTGTCGCCGCACACCGGCCGCGGCGGCTGGACCTGGTACACAGGCGCGGCGGGCTGGATGTACCGGCTGACCGTGGAGACCCTGCTGGGCCTGCAGCTGGAAGTGGACCATCTGCGCATTGCGCCGTGTGTCCCGGCCGATTGGGCTTCCTACAAAATCCACTACCGCTACCGCGAGACGGTCTATCACATCACGATCAGGCGCGTCGGCGAACCATCGGGGCAGGTAACCGGCGTGACGGTGGATGGCGTCCAACAACCCGACACGCGCATTCCGCTGGTCGACGACCGCCGGGAGCACCACGTCGAGGTGGTGTTCAACTGAAGGTATTTTGAATTGCCTGCAACCCTGTTTTTGTGCCTTCCGGGTGCGCGCGGGAACAGCGCCTGAAGTCAGATGATCAACAAACACGATCATCTCCTGTGCTATACAGAACAGAGTGGCCGGGGCGGAATGGGGGTGCGACCAACAAGCGTTGGCGTCGCATTCCATGTCGACCATGGCTGCGGCTTGGTTTTTTAACCGGAGGTCGAAAAATGCTGAAAATTCGCAACGTAATCCTTGTGCTGGGGGTGTTGATGTCTCCGCTGGCGGCTTCTGCTGCGCAGGTGAGCATCGGTATCGGAACGCCACACGTCAGCATCGGGATCAACCTGCCGGCCTACCCGCGGCTTGTCCGCATGCCGGGTTACCCGGTCTACTACGCACCGCGACTGGACGCGAACTACTTCTTCTACGACGGCTTGTACTGGGTGTTTCATAGTGACAACTGGTACGCCAGCTCCTGGTACAACGGTCCCTGGTGGTTTGTGGAGCCGGACGCCGTGCCGCTGTACATCCTGCGAATCCCTGTGCGCTACTACAGCAAGCCCCCTTCCTATTTCCGCGGATGGCGACCGGATGAGCCGCCACGCTGGCGTGAAAACTGGGGGCGGGACTGGGAACAACGCAGAAGGAACTGGGATGAATGGGACCGCCGTGCGGCTCCTGCGCCGGCCCCGCTGCCCAGGTACCAGCAGCAGTATTCAAGGGATCAGTATCCCCGGCAGGTGGAGCGGCAACGCGAGCTTCAGCAGGAGCGTTACCGTTACCAGCCGCGCGACCCCGCCGTGCGGGAGCAATATCGGGAGCGCTATCAGCGAGACCAGCGGAGCCGGGATCAAGATCAGCGGCGGGATCGGGATCGGTAAGCCCGCCAGAAGGACGGAGACGTGATGACAGACATCGCGTTCCCGGTTCGTCCGCCAGCACCGACACGGCTTTCACGTGGACGCGGCCGTACGTCGCGTGCACACCCACTTCCTGAACAGAAAAGGACCCCGCCCGCATGGCACCCGAACCGCATGACCCACCCGCCCAATCATCCGAACCCCCGGCCAGACCCAGCCGCAACGATGCCGAAAATGCAGTACGCACACTGATCCGCTGGGCTGGCGACGACCCGGCCCGCGAGGGTCTGCTCGACACCCCGGCGCGCGTCGTGCGGGCCTACGAGGAATTTTTCGCCGGCTATCTTGAAGATCCGGTGCAGCTTCTGTCGCGCACCTTCGGCGAGGTCGATGGCTACGACGAGATGGTCGTCATGACCGACATCCGCTTCGAAAGCCATTGCGAGCACCACATGGTGCCCATCATCGGCAAGGCGCACGTCGCCTACCTCCCCGACCGCCGGGTGGTAGGCATCTCCAAGCTTGCCCGCCTGGTCGACCTCTATGCCAAACGCCTGCAGATCCAGGAAAGAATGACGGTGCAGATCGCCGACACGCTGAACGACGTGCTGCAGCCGAAAGGGGTGGCGGTGGTGATCGAAGGGTCGCACCAGTGCATGACCACGCGCGGCGTGCACAAGCCGGGCGCGGCCATGGTCACCAGCCGCATGCTGGGCGCCTTCCGCTCGGACGCCTCGACCCGGCGCGAGTTTCTGGCGATGATCGGGCGGACCGGCGCGGGGCCGTTGAGCAATACGTGACGGCCGCGCGCAGCATCGATGGGCTGATGGCGGCATCGCTGACCTATCTGCTGTGGTTCGGGCTGTTTCCGCTGTTCAGGCTGGCTGGATGAGCGCTGTTTTTCCAACGTGCCTGAAACGATGGCCATGGCTACGTTGCCACGGCCCATACCGAAAATTTGGCGAACCGCTTCTGACCGACGCCAGTCGCGCCTTTTTCCAGGTACAGGGCCCATGCCCAATCGGGCTCGAACAGACTGGTGGTAGACGACCAGTAGACATCCTGCACCTCGGCGAAAGAATGCCCCGAGGGCAAGGCCGGGCTGTGGGCGGCGCAATCCACCAGCGATTCCAGTTCGTTGATCGTGGGCAGCCGCCAGCTCATTTCCGGGCCGTCGTGGTTAAGCGCAGCCACCGCGGCCAATGCCTCGCGCCAGACCACGGGTTGCGGGGTGAGCTTTGCGCTGCGGCGCCAGAGCAGACCGGTGAGGCGATCCAGCACGCCGTCCTGCAGGATTTCGAAGCGGGGTTCAGGCCACGCGGCGCCGTAGCGGAATTCGCCGTCCTGGCCTGAACCGGCGCATGAGACGGCTTTGCCGGCGCTGTCGTAGCACAGGCTTTGCCCCGTGCGCGGGACCACGCCCAGACCTTGTCCGCGCACCGGCCAGAGCATGAAGGATTGATCCTTGCCGCCGTAAAACATGCGCGCGCCATCGAGCGCCACGTACCAGGCATGCGCCGGGCTGATGGCCGCCGTGGTCGAAGTCCAGTACCAGCCGTTGAACACAGCGGAAAACGGGTGATGCCCAGGCAGGGCCGGCAATTTGGCCTGCAGACTGAGCAGGCTGCGCAGTTCGCGGCGGTTGGGCATGCGCCAGTCGCGCCGGCCGAAACGCTGTTCGCGGTTCATGGCCGCGACGAAATCCAGCGCCTCCTGCCAGGTGAGGGGGAATTCGGCAAGATTGGCGTTGCGGCACCAGATCAGGCCGGTCAGCCGATCCGTGACGGCGTCGCCGCGCACGTCGAAGCGCGGTTCCGGCCAGGGCGTGCCGACGCCGAACGACGCGTCCTGGCCGGAACCTTCGCACGGAATCTCGCGTCCATCATCGGCATGGCACGTGCGCTGGCCGGTATGCAAATAATGCTGCATTTCGTGTTTGCTTCCTGCTTCCATTCGATCTCCTGTGCGGGCCACGCCACCCTGCCCGGTTCATCGTGAAGCTGTGTCAGTGTTATAGGTGTCAGGCAATTTCCAACAAGACGCTCAGGGTCAGACAGCGCGTTTTTTTCCTGCGGGGGGCGGCCATTCCTTCCCTGCGCTTTGCCACCGCTGCAGCCTTATCGGTAGTCTGTACGGTGGCGCACACCGGAAAACCCTGATTCCGATTAGGCTGTGCGCCGAGACAATCACGTCAAACGGAAAACTCAATGAAGCGAACGCGCCATGACTAACGCACAATGGTTTTTACTCGTGGGCGGCCTGCTGCTTGCCAGGGGCTTGACCGCGCCGCTGCTCCAGCGCCTGCCGGTGACGCCGGCCATTGTCTACCTGGCGGTGGGGCTGCTGGTCGGGCCGACGATGCTCAATTTGTTTCACTTCAATCCGCTCCAGCAATCGGCGTTGCTGGAAGTGCTGACCGAAGTGGTGGTGCTGATTTCGCTGTTTTCCGCCGGCGTCAAAATGCCGGTGCCGTTCAGCTTCGCCCGCTGGCGCACGCCGATCCTGCTGGCATCGGTGTCGATGGCGGTCAGCGTCGGGCTGGTCGCCGCCTTCGCCTACTACCTGCTCGGCCTGCCACTCGGGGCGGGCGTCCTGCTCGGCGCCATCCTGGCGCCTACCGATCCGGTGCTGGCGACCGATGTGCAGACCCGCCATCCCGGCGACCGTGACCGGCTTCGCTTCACCCTGACCTGCGAGGCGGGCATGAACGATGGCAGCGCGTTCCCGTTTGTGATGCTGGGGATGGGGTTGCTGGGGCTGCACGAGCTCGGCGAGTTCGGCCTGCGCTGGGCGCTGGTCGACGTGCTGTGGGCCACGGCGGCGGCAATCGCAATCGGGGTCATGTCTGGCGCCGCACTGGCCCATCTGGGACGGAAACTGCGCGGCCATCCCCCCCGGCACAAGCTGATGGACGACTTCCTCGGACTCGGCCTGATCGGCGTGGTGTACGGCCTGAGCGTGTGGGTCGATGCGTGGGGATTTCTGGCGGTATTTTTCGCTGCCGTCGCGCTGCGCCAGACCGAACTTAAACTCGCCGGCGCCGATATGAACAGCGCCGCGCTGGACAACCCGGATCGGTTGCAGACCGGCCTGAACGAACCGGGAGCGGAAAACCCAAGCCCGGAAAACGAGCCCGCGCCGACCGTCAGCGAAGGGTCCCTGGTATTCAAGGAACATCTGGAGCGACTCTCGGAATTGGTGCTCATCCTGCTGATCGGCGGCACGCTGTTTATCGATTCCTGGAGCTGGCGTGCAGTGGGACTTGCGCTGTTCCTGTTCATGGTAGCGCGCCCGGTCAGTGTCCTCGTTGGCCTGTTGGGTACGCGCACCTTGTGGCCGACACGCAGCATGGTCGGTTGGTTCGGGGTGCGCGGCATCGGTTCACTGTACTACCTGATGTTCGCCATCCAGCATGGCCTCCCCGAAGAGTTGGCCCTGGATCTGATCCAATTGACGCTGATTGCGGTCACGCTTTCGATTCTCGTTCACGGCACCAGCGTCAAGCCGCTGATGAGCCTGTTTTTGCGTCACCGCAGGCATCGGCCGCCGTCATGAGTGCGCGCCAGGTCGCCAGACCGAACAAAACGAGCCTGCGCAAACGACCCGCCTTGCACTTTGATCGCAAGATTCTATAAAAGTGTGGGGGGTCTCACCACCATCCTCCTGCAGCCCGGCGGGGGGTGACGCCCGTCAGATCAAAAAGCCAGAGGAGTTTGAGATGAATCAGGATATCGATAAAGGCAACAAGAATCAGTTCAAGGCCGGGGTGAACGAAGAAATTCCGCCGCGCAGGGTGGTGTTGCGCGGCGCACTGGCAGTGGGGTGTGGCCTGCTGCTGCCGGCCGCACTTTTTGGCTGTGATTCAAAGCAAGACGAAAACGCAACCGGTGCTGCCCCGGCTCCGCCCGACTCTACCGCCAATGGCACGGACGCCACCCCAGACGCAGCTGCCCCGGGCGAGCCGGGGAAATCGTCACAGGCAAGCGTGCAGTACCAGGATCAGCCGAAGGGCGACCAGAAATGCGACGGATGTCTGCATTTCATCGCCGAGTCGAATACCTGCAAGGTGGTCGAAGGCCAGATCAGTCCCAATGGCTGGTGCATTCTGTGGATCCAGCGGGCTTGAGCTGATTCTGCATCAGGCTCGCGCCCGGGCAGTAGGGCCTCCTGATACTACGACAAGACCATCATCGAACGTCGCACTACGTACGCCAGCGTACAGACTGCGCCTGTGTAGGCGGCTAGCCTTGCGATTCAATAGGGCGTTTTTTAAAAATGCGGTCCAGGCGGCCACCCGCCCTTCCCTTGTGCAGCCGCCGCTGTGGAAGGTGCGCCCACGGTGCGAGGCGGTTGTAACGAAGGAGATCGATTGGCAATTCCGCTAAGCGAACCCCGAACCCAAGGAGATTGAGATGGACTGGAATATCGTAGAAGGCAACTGGAAGCAGTTCAAAGGCAAGGTGAAGACACAGTGGGGCAAGCTTACCGACGACCACCTCGACGTGATTGCCGGCAAGCGCGATCAGCTGATGGGCAAGATCCAGGAGTCATATGGCGTCTCGAAGGACGAAGCCGAGAAGCAGATCAAGGATTTTGAAGAGCAGCACAAGGACGACCCCGCCTGATGTCCCGTCTGGCCACCCCTTCATGACACGTTTCAGCCGTCCTGACGGCACGGGCTATTCCTCTCCAGGATGCGCGTGCCCGCGCTGCAACAGCCCTGCGGTCCGCGTGCCACGCCGGTTCGTTGATTTGCTCATGAGCATGTTCATCACAGTCAGCCGCTTCCGCTGCAGTTCGACGGACTGCGGCTGGGTAGGCAATCTGCGCGTGAAGCGGCATCTCTGGTTGATGCAGGGACCGGGGTGAGCGGCATGACGGGGGACATGGCCCACTCCTCATGGCAGCTGCCGCTGAACGCCGTGACGATCATCTCGGCAGGCAGCAGGCAAGGGCCGATGAATACGCATTCCGGAAAAACCAGTTGGCCTGGCTGACGCGGCTGTGGCTCGCCGGGATCGCGTTTTCCAGCGCGGGGCTGGCCTTTTCCCCTGTGCCGGACACGCAATCCGCCGCATCGCTCCACGCCAAATACGCGTCCCTGGCTGAGCGACTCCATCACAACCCGTTTCGGCGAACGCTCTCCCTCGACTCCTCCGAATCGTCCAACGACTTGAAGGGCGATATCTACGCCTTGGTCAATTATCCATTTCCCACCGTCAGTGCGGCGCTCGATGGCCCCGAGCAATGGTGTGACGTGCTGATCCTGCATATCAACACCAAATACTGCCGCGCCACGACCGATGAGTCGACCACCGCCCTGGCAGTCAGTATCGGCAAGAAAACGCCTCAGCCGCTCAAAGCGGCCTACCCCATCGAGTTTTCCTATCGCGTCGCCGCGGCGACCGCGAAATACCTGGATATCCAGCTCGATGCGCAGGATGGGCCGCTGAGTACCCGCAATTATCGTATCCAACTGCAGGCTGTCCCGGTTGGAAACGGCCAGACTTTTCTGCATCTCACCTATTCATATGATTACGGGATGGCGGGGCGACTCGCCATGAAGACCTACCTCGCGACCCTTGGCAGCGGCAAAGTAGGGTTCACCCAGACCGGCAGGCAATCCAGCGGCCAGCCAGAACACGTCGGCGGCATGCGTGGCGTGGTGGAACGCAACACCATGCGCTATTACCTCGCCATCGACGCCTATCTTGGCGCATTGGCCACCGCGCCACCTCTGCAGCTCCAAAAACGCCTGCAAAGCTGGTTCAGCGCCACCGAGCAATACCCCCGCCAGTTGCGCGAAGTCGACCGGGCCGCTTATATGGACATGAAACGGAGTGAATATCTGCGTCAGCAGACATCGCAGTAAGCGCCCGCAAAACGCCAGGGGGCTGAGCGGAAACGACGACCGATCCGCCCGGGGAAGCGCGGGCTCGATGTTGAACGGGTTTTATCTGCGGAGGCGCCACTTGAACCGATGCCGAAGCTCATGTTTGAACTGTGACAGGTACATTCTTTAATAAACGAAAGGGGACGCAATGAATTTTCTCGGCGCAATCATCCTGGTGGCATTGTTTCTGCTGGGCGTTTTCACCCTGGTCAACTGGCCCGTACTCATCGCGCCCACCACGCTGTCATTCGTGGCATTCGATATCGAGGGTCCGCTGGGCGTGATCCTGCTTGGCGTCACGCTGGTCCTGGTGGCGCTTTTTGTCCTCTATGCCCTGGCACTGCGCACCAACATGTTGATGGAGTCGCGCCGCCACAATCAGGAGCTGCAGGCGCAGCGGAAACTGGCAGAAAGCGCCGAAACCTCGCGCATCAATGAACTGCGCACGCAGATCGAGCAGGAGTTTGCGCAATTGCGCGGGGTGATCCTGGCTGCCGACACGCGCATGGACACGGTGACGCTGTCGACGAAGCAATCCATCGACGAGGCCGCCAACAGCCTGGCCGCCCTGATCGGCGAGATGGACGACAAGATCGACCGCGCGCTCGCGCGATGAGGTTCGAACTCATGCAACCGACCACGGTTCCATGGGGGCAGGGAGGTCGGTCCCGTGCCAGGTACGCCCCCGGAAGGGCGCCGGCATTCAGTCCGCGGTGAGGGCGAAGCGGGCCACGACAACAATCACGACGTGCTTGTTGTCGTGGCCCCGGCTCACAGCCAGTACTCCCAGACCCGGGCGAACCATTCCTTCACGCGCAGATCTAGCGAGCGGCGCCGCCACTGCTCGAGCGTGATGGTCTCGGACGCCGCCAGATCCTTGTCGAACATCGCCTGCACCTGTTGACCAAAATCCGCCCCCAGCACGACCGCGTTCAACTCGTAGTTGTGCAGGAAACTGCGCCAGTCGAGGTTGGTCGAGCCGACCGTGGCCCAGACGCCGTCAATCAGCGCTGTCTTGGAATGCAGGATCACGCCCTGCCGTTCATGGATTTTCACCCCCGCTTGCAGCAGCCGGTCGTAGTAGTTGCGCCCGGCGTGGAACACCAGCCAGGAGTCGGTCTGGCTGGGCAGGATCAGGGTCACGCCGACGCCGCGGCGGGCGGCCGCTTCGAGCGCGTCGAGCAGCTGCGGGTCGGGGGCGAAATATGCATTGGTGATATTCACGCTGACTTCGGCGCTGGCGATGGCTGACAGCAGCGTGGCATAAATCAGGCTGAAGGGCTCGTCGGGCGCACTGCCGATCGCGCGCACCACGTGCGGCCCCGCGTGCTCGGGAGACGGAAAATAGTTCTTCCCGCGCAACGGCTCGCCCTTCTGGCTTTCCCAGGTCGCGAGGAACAGCTTCTGCAACTCGGCCACCACCGGCCCCTGCAGTTGCAGGTCGGTGTCGCGCCAGGCCACCCCGCCGCCGGGCCGGTGACGCGAACGCCGGCTGAACGAGCCGCCGGAATAGACGCTGCTGATATTGATGCCGCCGAGAAACGCCGTGTGTCCGTCGACGATCAGCAGCTTGCGGTGGTCGCGCTGATTGAGCGTCCACGTCTTGCGCGACATCAGGGGGTTGATGGGATTGAACTCGAGCACCTGGACGCCGCTGTCGGTCAGTTGCTGGAAGAAGGCCGGCGGCGTGTAAAGGGTGCCCACGCTGTCACGGATGAGATTGACATGCACCCCCTGCCCCTGCTTGACGATAAGGGCCTGCGCAAAACGCTGGCCGACCTCGTCGTCGTCGAGGATGTAGGTTTCCATGTTGATGTGGTCTTGCGCCGCCAGGATGGCGGCGTACATCGCCTGGTAGGTCGCCGGGCCGTCCTGCAGCAGCAGGACCGCGTTGCCGGTGGTCAGCGGGCTGCCGACGATGGCCTCTTCGAGCGCCAGATGACGCTCGAAGAGGCCGGTGTTCTGGCCGCTGCCTTCAAGCCGGTCGAGGATCGCCTTGCTGCGCGCAACGGATAACGGCCCGCCCGCGCTTTCAAGTTGCACGGGCGGGCCGGGACGTCGCGCCAAATCGGGGACGATGGTCGGCAGGCTGCTGCAGCCGGCCAGCACGAACAGGAAAACCGCTGGCCAGTGACGCAGCCAACGCGCCGAATTCAGCGTCGTTGAAACCATCAAACCTCCATCAAGCGGGCGCGGGTGCAGGGTCACATCAGCCGGACCGCAACGCGCAACAAGCCGTTACAACCGTCCCATCAACAGCAGCACGATGACGATGACCAGCACCAAACCCAGACCGCCGCTGGGACCGTAGCCCCAATTCTTGCTATGCGACCAGCGCGGAACGGCGCCGAGCAGCATCAGGATCAGGATGACCAACAGTATCGTTCCCAACATGTTACGCGCCTCGAATGGATGAGTGAATTCAGTTCGCTTCGGCCGGCACCACGATTACCGTGGTTTGATCGCCGGTCTCACCGGTTTCGCCGGTTTCGCCCTGGACACCCTCGTTGCCCTGATAGCCGGTTGCGCCCTGGCTGCCAGTTTCGCCCTGCGGACCCGCGGGACCAGGCACCGCGACAGGCGTGGCGGGCACAGTGACGACGGTCGGTTTGTCACAGGCGGCCAGGCTGAGCGTTGCGAGCAGGGCGGAAATCAGTAGCGTATGGTTCATGGTCAATCCTTTTAAAGTGGTCAATCGGGCACGAAGGGCATCAAGCCGTCCGCGAGAAACCGGCTCGACTTGGGATGTCGCACCCGGTAGAGCAACAGCTTAAGTGAATGCCGCGCGCAGTTCAGTGCGCTGGCGAACATAGAGACGATTTATCGCGTGAAGGGCCAATCAGCCCGCTATGTACGTTCGCGAACAGACCCGGACTCGACGGCGCGCCATATTGCGGGTTCGGATGTGGCGAGCGCCGGGATCGATCTCCCGGTACGACACGGGTTCCGGCTTCCCCCTTACAGGAGTCAGCAATGAAGGCACGATTCAGAATCGCGCTGGTGATGGCCGGCGTGGCGATTGCCTCGCAAGCGGCCGCACAGGTCACCTTTTACGAGCGTCCAGGCTTTGAAGGCCGGTCGTTCACCACCGATGAACCGATCAAAAACCTCTCGCGCCATGGCTTCAGCAACCATGCGTCGTCGGTAGTCGTGCGCGACAACCGCTGGGAGGTATGCGAAGACGTCCGCTTCAACGGCCGCTGTAGCATCCTGCGGCCGGGCAGGTATCCGTCGCTGGCCGCGATGGGCTTGAACAACAGCGTTTCATCGGTGCGCGCCGTCAGCAATAACGCGCGCATCGACGATCGTCGTTATGCGCCTGTTCCTGTCGCCGCGCAGATCACTTTTTATGAGCGCCAAGGCTTTGAGGGCCGGTCATTTACCACGGAGGAACCGGTCAGCAACTTCAGGCGTCACGGTTTCAATGACCGTGCCTCGTCGGTTGTGGTGCTCGGCGATCGCTGGGAGGTATGCGAGGGCAACCGCTTCAGGGGTCGCTGCGCCGTCCTGCGTCCGGGCAGGTATCCGTCGCTGGCCGCGATGGGTTTAAACAATCATATTTCATCGGTACGGGCCGTGAGCATCAACGCGCGCGTCGACGACCATCGCTACGCACCGGCGCCGATTGCGGGCTACCACTTCCATCGTCGCAACAACGAGCGGCTGTACGAGGCAAACGTCACTTCGGTGCGCGCGGTGCTCGGCACGCCCGAGCAGCGCTGCTGGGTCGAACGCGAAGAAGTCGCGCAGGAACGACGCAGCGTCAACGTCCCCGGTGCGATTGCCGGCGCCATCATCGGTGGCATCCTGGGTCACCAGGTCGGCGGCGGACGGGGGCAGGACATTGCCACGGCCGGCGGGGCTGTCGCGGGGGCCGCAGTGGGCGCCCAAATCGGTCGCGGCGGCAGCGAGCAAGCGGTGCAAACCCGGGACGCCGAGCGCTGCGACAACGTGCCCAGCCAGGCCAATCCCGATTACTGGGATGTCACCTACAATTTCCGCGGCCAGGCGCATCGCATGCAGATGACCGCGCCGCCGGGGCCGACTGTGACCGTCAACGAGTTGGGGGAGCCCCGGGCATAACGACTCGACGCAATAAGCATCACACGACGGCCCCTGGGGGCCGTTTTGCATTGATCCGCCGCGCCGGACACATCCGTCAAGCCAGCAAAAACGCTATGCGCGCCAGCGCACAGAGTTGTGGGCGGCGTTCGGGTAGTCTCATCGTAAGCCAATGATCCATCGGCAAGACGACTCACCACAGGAGGTCCAACATGAAACGTTTACTCTTCGCAGCAGCACTGGCCGTCGCCACCGTTCCGGCACTCGCAACCGACGTCGGCGTGTCCATCAGCATCGGCCAACCCGGCTTCTATGGCCAGATCGACATCGGTGGCTATCCGCCGCCCCAAATCATCTACCGGGAGCCGCGCGTCATCCAGCGCGTATCGGTGAATCGCCCGCCGATCTACCTGAACGTGCCACCAGGCCATGCCAAAAACTGGCGCAAACATTGCGGCAAGTACAACGCCTGCGGCGAGCGGGTCTATTTCGTGCAAAACAGCTGGTACGACCGCCAGTACGTTCCGCAATACCAGAAACAACATCGTGATCGCCGCGACGACCGCCGTGACGATCATCGCGGCAAGAAGAACGAACGCCATGACAACGATCGCGGCCAGGGCCGCAACCACTAGTGTTGCGAACCGGAAATAGCGGAACAAATGAAACAGATGGATTTTTTCGCCAAGCTAGGCGCAGACCCGCAGCCGTATGGGGTATACGGCAAGGGGCTGCAACGACGTATGGCGGAAAAAGACGCTGTTTCATGTTTCGTTATTTTTGGCTCGTAACACTAGGGCTTTACTGTAGCCGTCCAGTTCGACCCGCCGCGATGACGCGAGGGTCTTTACACCCATCCCCCCGTCAGTGGGGTGATGGCACCGGCCCATTCCAACGGAAGGCCACGCATGAACGATATCCAGACCACCGTCCTTCGCGTCGATGATCCCGCCGATTACCCGACCACCGTTCTTCTCATCGAAGACGATTCTGCCGATGCCAGGCTGATCCAGGATGCGCTGGCAGGCACGGGAAGCAGCGCATTCCGGGTCAAATGGGTGACGCGCCTTTCCGATGCGCTAAAGCGACTGGGCAATGAAAAATTCGAGGTTGTCCTGCTCGACCTGTCGCTCCCCGACGGCAATGGGCTCGAAGTCTTCGACCAGGTATTCCAGGCTGCGCCCGACTCCCTGGTCCTGGTCCTGAGCGGACTGACCGATGAGGAAACCGCGCGCGAGGCCATGGCGCGCGGCGCGCATGATTACTTCTCCAAAGGCCACGTCGATGCCCACTGGTTGCCGCGTGCCCTGCGCTACGTCATGGAGCGCAAAGTCGCCCGCGGTGCGCTGCAGAGCAGCGAGGAACGCTTCCGCGCGATGAACGACGCCTCTCCGCTGGGGATTTTCGTCTCCGATGCCGAGGGAAGTTGCATCTACACCAACGCGGCGTATCACGCGATATCGGGGCTAAGCCTGGAGCAGACCCTGGGCACGAACTGGAGCACGGCGATCCACCCGGAGGATCGAGCGCGCGTCCTGGCCGAATGGCGCGACGCCGCACGAGGCCAGGCACCCTTCCAGACGGAATTCCGTTTCCTGCAGGAGAACGACAGTATCGTCTGGACCCGCGTCAACAGCGCCGCCATGCTCGATGGCAAGAAATCGTTCGGTCGTGTGCAAACGGTTGAGGATATTTCCGGACGCAAATCGGCTGAATTCGTCTTGCAGGCGGCGGAAGCGGCCCTGTTCGAGGAAAAGGAGCGCGCCCAGGTCACGCTCAACTCCATTGGCGACGCCGTGCTGACCACCGATCTTTCGGGCAAGGTGTCCTATCTGAATCGGGTGGCGGAGGCGATGACCGGCTGGTTTTGCACGGAAGCGCTGGGCCGGCCGATTTCAGAGATCTTCACCATCCTCGACGGCACGACACGCCTGGCCGCCGCGAATCCGATGCTGCGCGCCATGACGGACAACGAGACGGTAGGGCTGGGCACCAATTGTGTGCTGGTCCGCCGCGACGGGTTCGAATCCGCGATCGAGGATTCCGCCGCCCCCATCCACAACCGCGAGGGCCGGGTCACCGGCGCGGTGATCGTCTTCCACGACGTCAGCGAGTCGCGGGCCATGGCGCTGGAGATGGCCCATCTGGCGCAGCACGACTTTCTCACCAGCTTGCCCAATCGGCTCCTGCTGACAGAACGCTTCTCCCACACGATCGGACTGGCCCGGCGCCACAAGAAACAAGTCGGGCTTCTGTACCTCGACCTGGATAACTTCAAGCACATCAACGACTCGCTGGGGCATGCGATCGGCGACCGGTTGCTGCAGTCGGTTGCGAACCGCCTGGTCGGGTGTGTGCGGACCACCGATACCGTATGCCGCCAGGGCGGTGACGAGTTCGTGATCCTGCTCACCGAAATTGGGCAGCCGCAGGAAGCGGCTCACATTGCGGAAACCTTGCGCGCCGCGCTCGCCATGCCGCACCAGATCGACGGGCACGAACTGCATGTCAGCCTGAGCATCGGCATCAGCGTCTTTCCGGATGACGGCATCGACGTCGACACGCTGATGCAGAACGCGGACACCGCGATGTATCACGCCAAGGCCAGCGGCCGTGACAACTACCAGTTTTTCAAAGCCGACATGAATGCCCGCGCGGTCCGCCGGATGTTCGTCGAAAGCAGCCTGCGCCGTGCCCTGAAGCTGGGGGAGTTCCTGCTGCATTACCAGCCGAAGATCGACCTTGCTTCCGGCGCAATGACCGGTGCCGAGGCACTTATTCGCTGGCAGGACCCGGTGGCCGGGCTCGTCACGCCGGGGCAGTTTGTGCCGATCGCGGAAGAGAACGGCCTCATCGTGCCGATCGGCCAATGGGTATTGCGCGAGGCCTGCAGGCAAGTTCAGGCCTGGCTGGATTCGGGCCTTCGCGCCGTGCCGGTGGCAGTCAACATTTCTGCGGTGGAGTTCAGGCACCCGGGGTTTCTCGATGGCGTTGCACGGATCCTGAAGGAGACCGGCCTGTCGCCGCGCTATCTCGAGCTGGAACTGACCGAAAGCATCCTCATGCACGACGCGGAGTCCTCGACATCGGTGCTGGCTGCCCTCAAGGCCATGGGCGTGCAGCTTGCCATCGACGATTTCGGCACCGGCTATTCGAGCCTGAGCTATCTGAAGCGCTTCCCGATCGACACCCTCAAGATCGACCAATCATTCGTGCGCGACATCTGCACCGATGCGGACGGTGCAACCATCGTGGCCGCAGTGATCGGAATGGGGAAAAACCTCAAGCTGCGCGTCATCGCGGAGGGCGTCGAAACGCACGAACAGCTCGCATTCCTGCAGGCCCGGCATTGTGGCGAGGGTCAGGGCTTCCATTTCAGCCCGCCGGTGTCCGCCGAGGCCTTCGCCCGCCTGCTCGTTTCCGGCAATAGCAGGCTGCCCCAGCACCTGCCGGGCATTCGGGTTTGATCCGGGGGATGCGGCAGGCCGCCTGGCTGCCGGATTTTTCGGGCTGCAGCTACCTGCCGCGCAGTTTATGCACCAGCTGCCAGGTGGCCCAGCCGCGCGTCAGCCATATACCGACGCCAGCGGCTCTGGCGCGACCAGGCCGCAACGCCGCCAGCAAGGCGACACCACCGACAATCCAGGCGGGATGGCCCTTGATATAGCGCAGCACCGCCAGCCCCTGGTCGGCCCGCGCCAGAGGCACACGCCACGGCTCGATATTCTGCGCCAGCGCCATTCGCTGCGCTGCGGCCTGCGCTACCAGGCGTTCACGTCGTTCAGCCAGCCGGATCAGTTTTTCGTTCATGATCGTCCTTTACGGCCTGGAAACGAGCTGCTGCCGGTCTTTTAACAATTCCGACAGACTCGCTGCAAACAGCCGCGGCTTCGTTCTCGCCTTGTGCAGGGTGAACGCCCATGCCGCCGCACCCGCCGCCAAAAAGAATCCGGCAAGCGACCCCAGCGCCAGAAGGCGATGGGTGTCCCAGAATGCGGCCACGAGCAGGATTGCCGCCAGCACCACCCCCACCCCGATAAAAAACAGCGCGGCCAGAGCCAACACCAGCAGCGACAGCACATGCGCCCGGTCTTCCTCCACGTCTGCGGACAGAAGTTCGAGTCGCGTGTGCGCGATGGCAACCAGCGTGGCGGCCATCGCGCTCAGCGACTCAAGCAGGCCCCGGCTTTCGCCGGGTGTTTTCTCGCTCATGGCGAAACGACTAGCGGCGGCCGATGAGCAGGCCGATCACCAGGCCGACACCAGCGGCGGCGCCGACGGCTCTCCAGGGGTTTTCATGGACATACACATCGGTCGCCTTGGCTGCCGCTTTGGTTTTGATCAGCAGTGCCGCTTGCGCTTCTGCCATCTTGTCTTTCGCAACCCTGAGCGATTCTTCCGCTTTGGCGCGGACCTCGGCCAGCTTTTCGCCGCCCTGGTTGGCTGTCGCTTTCAGCAGTGCTTCCGCATCGGCCACCACCACCTTGAAATCGTCGATCAACTGTTCTTTGGTGACTTCACCCAATAATTTTTCCATGCTTTTTCTCCATTGCCGTTTCTATCGTGCGCATAGGAATATTCCTATTTTTTACGTGCGGTTAAACCGTTGAATTGGGCAAAATCCGCGATGCGGCTGCCCGATACATTGGCCCATTCTTACTAACTGGCAGCAATTTTGTTGCGCCACCCCATACTACTTGCGTACAAAAATCAGGCCCACCCCTGCCACGATCAATCCCAGCCCGGCCCAGATTGGAATGTTTACCGTCTGCGTCTCCTTGACCGACAGCTCGATCGGACCGAGCTTGGCCTGATGCGTGTCCTTGGTGTACGTAAAACCGCCATACGCCAACGCCAGGCCACCGGCCACGATCAGCACGATTGCCAACATCTTGATTGAGTTCATCCTGTCTGCTCCCTTGGAAATGTATTTGTAATTGTATTGGCGACGCGAATCCGGATAAAGCGAAAACCGGGAACAGCCGGATCGCCTTACCCGCTCGCCCCACCGCCTGAAAAACTTCAGAATCTTTACAGGCGTCGACCCTGAATGACACGTACCAGTATCACCACGATCGCGATGACCAGAAGAATATGGATGAAACCGCCCATGGTGTAGGCGGAAACCATTCCAAGCAGCCAGAGGACAATCAGGATAATTGCAATCGTTCCGAGCATTTTTTCACTCCCTATAAAACTTGACCAGACGAGCAGACTCGCTTCAAGCGCTCAGTCTACCTGCCATTCTTGTCGAATTCGCACACCGCAAGCGGTGAGCGAATTGAACGCCTTTAGTGCCCGCCTGCGCGCTGACGAAGCCGCTCAAGCAAACCTCGCCCCGGCAAAAACGACTAGCGCGGAACGATGTTCCCGCTGTCGTCGGACAGGATGATTTCCACGCGCCGATTCAGTTGGCGACCGGCCGCCGTGTTGTTGCTGGCAACGGGATACTGCTCGGCATAACCGCGTGTTTCAATGCGGTCACCGCTGATCCCCATGTCGACCAGAGCCGTCCGCACGGCATCGGCGCGGCGCTCGGAGAGCGGCTGATTGATACTCCGGCTTCCGGTGCTGTCAGTGTGGCCTTCTATCAACACCTTGCGCTGCGGGTATTGATTGAGAAAATTGGCCAGTTTTTGCACGTTGCGCACACCGCCCGATGACAGCTGCGCCTTGTTGATACTGAACAACACGTCGCCCAAAGTGATCACCATACCGCGAGCCGTCTGCTTGGCATCCAGCTCCTTGAGCTGCTGTTCCTGCTGCGCAATGCGTGCCTGGTCACGCTCCGCCTGGGCGCGAGCTGCCTCCAGTGCCGCTGCCTTCTCCTCGGCGGTTTGCTGTGCGAGTGCCGCCTGCTGTCTGGCTGCTTCGAGTTCAGCCTGCCTCGCCGCAATCAGGGCTTCATTCCGTTCGGCCTCGGCACTGGCAGCCGCCAATGCGGCCGCTTGCTCAGCAGTGGTTTGCTGCGCGAGTATCGCCTGCCGCCTGGCTTCCTCGAGTTCGGCCTGCCTTGCCGCAATCAGCGCCCGGTCACGTGCCGCTTGCTGCTCGGCAGTTTGCTGCGCGAGTGCTGCCTGCCGTCTGGCCGCTTCGGCTTCAGCCGTTCTCGCTGCAAGGCGGACCTGGTCGCGTTGGGCGCTGGCGTTGGCAATCTCCATCTCAGCGGCTTTGCGCTTGGCGGTTTCCTGGGCGATCGCCACTTGCTGCTTGGTGAGATAGGCCAGCTGATTGACCGCGGCCTCGTCACCCGCGCTCAATGCCGCATCCGCCTTGCTCAGCGACTCGCCGGCCTTCTGCAACTCAAGCGGGGCCAGGCTGATGACCTGGGGGTTGGTTCGTGCGCTGCCGTAAACGCTGCGCGCTTCATCGAGCGCAGTGTTTTGCGGCGGCATGGTGCTGCAGCCAGCGAGCACCGCGGCCGCAATCAGGCTAACGGAAAGATATCGATTTTTTTTCATAATGAGCTCCATTGATGATTATTTGGATTGACGGTCGATTTCCTGGCGCAGCACGCGAATATCGTCCTGCAATGCCGCCGCGGCTTGTTGCGCCTTGGCTGAACGCGCCATCTCTGCAGCCAGCTTGGCGTCAACCTCTGCCTGCTCCGCCAGCCGCAAGGCAAGCTCATAATCTTTCGCTGCCATTGCCTGCTCGGCAGCATCCATCTTGTCCAATGCGGACTTGATCTGTACCGGTGCAAACTGATTGCCCCCGGCGCCCATTGCATTGCTGACTGCAGCCCTGGAAACGGCCATCTGTTCCGTCGGTGCCGAGGTACTTGCGCAACCTGCCATTAACACGATGGCAGCTGCGGCCGTGCCGATCCTGCGCATCATTTGATTCGATTTGAGGGAGTATGTGTTTTTCATCATCTTTTCATCCATTGGGTTGAACATCGAACACAATCGTTGCAATGACTACCAAATAAGTGCGATTGCAGCTATTAATCATAGTAGTCAAAAAAATGAGGGCTTTTTGCGTGCGCCCTGCGTTTGGTTGGCGTCATCCGCCCCTTGATTCATTAACAATATGGCAAACAACGGGGGCCGTCTGTGCGGCATCGTACATAGCCGGTTTCATCCGGCCCCGCAGCCAGGCTGAGCCTGCTGCGGGGCTATGTGCGCCACCGTACCGACCGCATCCACTTTTTTGACTATATTTCGATCAAGGCTTCGACGCGGTGTGCGGGCGAGGCCCATTCAGGCCCTGCCGCATCACACCTGTCTGTCGGCAGGAAGACGGCGCCAAGCAGTCCTTGTTTTTCTTACCTTTGGAGAGTCCACCATGAACAAATTCAGCAAAGTTCTTTCAGCAGCATTTCTGGCCGTTGCGCTAGTGTCCGTCGTAGCGTGTGCGCCCACGGCGAAGCAGGAAGGAACCGGCCAGTACATCGACGACACCGTCATCACCGCCAAGGTAAAAGCGGCCTTGATCGAAGACCCCTTGACGAAAGCCATTGAGATCAACGTCGAGACCTTCAAGGGCGTGGTTCAACTGAGCGGTTTCGTGACATCGCAGGCCGCGTCGAACAGGGCGGTCGAGCTTGCTCGCGGCGTCGCCGGCGTGAAATCCGTCAAGAACGACATGCGGATCAAGTAAGCTCTGCCGAGGCAGGGCAAAGGAGACGGCGCGGTTGCGCCGATCCTGACAAACCCTGCCTGCCACGCGCCTTGTTACGCACAAACACGCGCCGTACCGCTTCATGCGGTGCGGCGCTGTTTTTTTTGGGGGGGGGGCGGGCTCATCAGCACGCGCATTGCACGCACGCAAACTCACCTTCCCCGACTTAGGGCCAGCCATTCCTCCTCCCTCCCCGCCCGTCCGGTCCCGGCTCTAAGCCCACGCGCGCACATGCCGGGCGTCCACCGGACAAGGGCGGACCAGGGCAGATGGGGGGGGGGATGTTTTTGCCCCCGGATCGTTTGATCACTCCGCCACGACAGCGCCGACCGGCCCTGCATCATGGGCGAAGCTGGCCCAATGGCCGGAACCGGGATTCAGGGATGATTTGACCTTGGCCTTATAATGGTCAATCCGGCCTTCCCGGACCAGCCTTCGGGTTCTGTTGACCGGGGGCGATCGGAAACCCGCTGCAGATGACGCCCCTGTCCCTCCCCACTCCCCCCACCCGATGAAATCTCGCTCATTCCGCCTCGTCTCCCTGCCATTTCTGCCTTACGCCCTATTGTTTCTGGCCGTCGCCAGCCTGACGCGTCTGGCCCTGGCATGGCAAACCGGCCTCGACAAGACCCCGCTTTCGCTCTGGCCCGAGCTGTTCCTGCGCGGCATCGGATTCGACCTCACGGTGCTGGCCTGGCTGCTCGCGCCCATGCTGCTGTGGGCCGCGCTGTGGCCGGCACGCTGGCGCAACACGCGCTGGCGGGGCGGACTGCGGCTGGCGATCTTCTTCCTGATGGCGGCGCTCCTGCTGTTCGGAGCACTGGCGGAATGGGTGTTCTGGGAGGAATTCGAGACCCGCTTCAACTTCATCGCCGTCGATTATCTGGTCTATACGCATGAAGTGATCGGCAACATCGTCGAGTCGTATCCGGTGGTGCCCCTGCTCGCCGGCGTGGCGGCGCTGGCGGCCCTGCCGACCGGGCTGTTCCGCGCGCGCATCCGCGCCGCGGGCGTTCCCGCGACGCGGACAGGCTGGCGCGTAGCGTACGCTGCGCTGGCGTTTGCCCTGCCCTGGGGCGTCTGGCATCTGGCCGATATCGACCAGATGCAGTTTTCCGGCAATGCCTATGCCAACGAACTGGCCGGCAACGGCCTGATGACCTTCATCGCCGCCTACCAGCGCAACGAACTGGACTACCAACGCTTCTATGCGACGTTGCCTGCGGCGCAGGCGGATCGCATCCTCGCCGAACTCGGCGTCGAGCGGCAACCGCTGTCGAAGGTGCTGAATCCCGACCCGGATGAGGGCGAAGCCTTCAATCCGCAGCGCGTGCCGTTCAAGCGCCCGCCGAAGAACGTGGTGCTGATTTCGGTGGAAAGCCTGTCCGCCAAGTTCCTCGGCAGCTTCGGCAATCCGGCCGGCCTGACGCCGCGGCTGGATGCGCTGGCCCGGGACGGCCTGCTGTTCACCCGTCTGTACGCCACCGGCACGCGCACGGTGCGCGGGCTCGAGGCCCTGTCGCTCGGCACGCCGCCGATCCCCGGCCAGGCGATCGTGCGCCGGCCCGGCAATGAGCATCTGGCGACGGTCGGCGAGATTCTGCGCCGTCAGGGCTACGAGACGCTGTTCCTGTACGGCGGCTACGGCTATTTCGACAACATGAACGGCTATTTCGCCGGCAACGACTATCGCGTCGTCGACCGCACCGATTTCCCGAAGGCTTCCGTCGGCTTCGCGAACGTCTGGGGCGTGGCCGACGAGTTTCTCTTCGACAACAGCCTGGTGCAGCTCGACCGCGCCCATGCCGCCGGCAAGCCGTTCATGGCGCAGATCATGACCACCTCCAACCACCGGCCCTTTACCTACCCGGATGGCCGCATCGACATCCCTTCGCCGGGCAAACGCGAAGGCGCGGTGAAGTACACCGATTACGCGATCGGCCACTTCATCGATCAGGCGCGCAGCAAGCCCTGGTTCGACGAAACCCTGTTCGTCATCGTCGCCGACCATTGCGCCTCCGCCGCCGGCAGGACCAAGCTGCCGGTGGCGGGCTACCACATCCCGATGATTTTATACGCGCCGGCATTGCTAACGTCCGGGCGCGACGACCGCCTGGCCAGCCAGATCGACATTCCGCCGACCCTGCTGGATGCGATGGGCCTGCCCGGCGACGACCATTTCTTCGGCCTGTCGCTGTTCGAGCAGCGCGAGGAGAACCGCCGCGCCTTCATCAGCAACTACCAGGAACTGGGTTACCTGAAGGCAGACAGGCTGGTCGTGCTCGGCCCCAAACAACGGGTCGACACCTTCCGCATCGACGCCAACGGGGACGCCACCCCCACTGCGCCGGAGCCGCGCCTGCGCGACGAGGCCGTGGCCTACTACCAGACCGCGTTCAAGGCGTTCAAGGAAGGGGCGCTGAAGATGAAGGCCTCGGGCACGGCCCGATAGACGATAGGCGCGGCAGGCCGCCTGCTGCCGAGATGCAGCCGCGCAGCGCGGGTTGCGCAAAATGCATACTAGATTGAGTAATTCAATGTTCACGCGCTGCGAAGTTGCGGCTGCCAAGCGACCGGCACCCGAAAGCTTCGACGCTTCCCGCCATGAAAGTCGCCCTCACAATTTTATTGTGCGCCGGCTCCGGCACCTGTCGTGCCGACGTCACCGCGTCCGACGAGGTGGCTTATCGGGCCACCGTCGCCGCCGATGGCGTGCAGCAATGCAGGACCCGCAGGTCAGCAACGCCATCACGGACAGCGTGCAAAAGGCCATCCAGGAAAAGCTGCAAACCGCTCTTCCGGACGTGGTGAAAGGCGCCGTCCTTGGCGCGCAGCAGGCCACGGACCAGAAGGCGCACGATCCTTACCGCACCACCATCCACTTCCTCGCCGGCCTTATCGCATTCTGCCTCGCCGTGATCGCCGGCGTCTTCAATGCGTTCCCCAATCCCCCAATCGACACCGGCAGCGTGGTCTACCGGATGTTCGGCGGCGTGCTGGCCTGGATATCGATCACCGCGCTGGTTGCCACCGTCAGCGCGCTGATCGCCCAGCTTCGGAAATACCGCTACCGCGTCAAGCAGAAACGGGGCGACAACCCCGCAGTTCCCTGGAAACTGGAGTTGGTCCTCCTCATGGGCGTCTCCACCCTGTTTGGCGCAATAGCCGTCGCCTATTGCGTCCGCGGTGGAGTAGCAATCCTGAACGGCGACGCAGAACTCATCGGCATGCTGAAGGCAATCTGCACGCTCGGGGGTATCTGAAACAAGAACCCATCGGCCGCAACGGGTGGCGTGGTTATGCGCTTGTGAATCAGCGGATCAGGCAAGCATAATGGCCGCGCTGAAAATGGTTTCAGCGTTGTTCATTCATCAGGGGGAATAGAAAAATGAAAGCAAACGCACTGACCTTCGCATGCTGCATGGCCGTCGCCAGCCTGTCGGGCTGCGCGCTCACTACCGAGCAGGTCGAGCTTAATTACACCCAGCAGGCGGGCATTTCCAGAATCGCGGGGGCTGACACCGTTGCCGTGAACGTGCAGGTCACCGACCAGCGGCTGGACAAGAGCAAGGTCAGCAGCAAGAAGAATGGCTACGGCATGGAGATGGCGCCCATCACCGCTGCGGAGGATGTCGCCGTCACCGTCCGCAAGGCCATCGAGAAAGAGCTTCAGGCCCGCGGCTTCCAGCTTGGTTCGGATGCAGCGCTCGTCAGGATCGCCGCCGACATCACCCGCTTCTACAACGATCACAAAATGGGCTTCTTCGCCGGCGATGCCGTGGCCGACCTGAACCTGTCGGTCATCGTGAAATCGAAGAGCGGTGCGCTCCTGTACTCGAAGCAGATCATCGCCCAGGGCATGGAGAAAAATACGCAACTCGCAAGCGGCAACAACGCCAAAATCGCGCTGGAGCGCGCACTCGAAAACGGCATGAAGACCCTGTTCGAAGACCGGACCTTCGTGTCCGCCCTGCTGGCATCGACCGATTCCAAAGCGGCGTCGAAATAGACGCCGCATCGCAGTCAAAAAAGCGCGCCCATGGGCGCGCTTTTTTGTTGCCGCACGGCCCGCGCGAGCGCCTATATTCCAAGCTGAATGGAGGGCCACTGCCATGCGGAACACGACACGCAGCCTGATTGGATGGAGCGTCGCGCTTGCCCTGGCAAGCGGAGCCGCCCACGCCGCAGAAAGGAAGACGACCATGGAACTGAGCTCGAGCGCATTCGCTCACAATGCAGACATCCCCAGCCTCTATACCTGCGAGGGCCGCGACCAGTCGCCGCCGCTGGTCTGGTCCGGCGTGCCGGCCGGTACCCAAAGCCTGGCGCTGATCGTCGACGACCCCGACGCCCCCGATCCGGCCGCGCCGAAGATGACCTGGGTGCACTGGGTGCTGTACAACCTCCCGCCCGGCACCCCCGGCCTCGAAGCCGGCATGTCCCGCTCGCCCAAGCTGCCGCCCGGCACGCGCGAAGGCCTCAACGACGGAAAGCGCGAAGGCTACGGCGGCCCCTGCCCGCCCATCGGCCGCCACCGCTACGTCCACAAGCTGTATGCGCTCGACACCGTGCTGCCGGTGCTGCGCCCGGCGACCAAGGCCGCGCTGGAAGAGGCGATGCAGGGGCATATCCTGGCGAAGGGAGAGTTGGTGGGGTATTACAGAAAGAAAAAATAAGTAGATACTCGGCTCGATCGAATCTTTTCGTTCACGCAGCGTTAACTTTGGAACGTTCAAATTACCCACATCATAGGTGCATAAATGAAAGTCCCCGAAGTAAAGGGATATGGCGACTTGGAGGTGGAACCGTTCGAGGAATACTACGCACGTTGGCCAGCCAATCTCTCAAACTTTCCAACGTGCGTCATCCAGAACTGGGTCCATCGGCATTGGCAAGACTTTCATGACCTTTGGCTCGATCGAGGAATTGAGCATTTCATCTTTCAGCAGAATGTTTTCACTAGCCCACAGATCATGCAAATTGGCCACGTTGGGAACTGGCTTGATACGATGGACTATTGGGGTGATGAGCTATTTCGAAACAGACAGCGCCAAGATACGTGGCTAGCGAAGTACATGTTGACCCATGGGACGAGTCCGGCACCAATCATTGTCGCTAAGGACACCCATGACCAAGAGCACCCAAGGGGTGGCGCAATGCATCCCCTACAGCTGATTGAAGGTCACATGCGACTTTCATATCTTCGCGGGATGATCCGGCACAACCACCCTGCATTACAGGGCCGTCATTCTGTATGGCTTCTCAACTTTCCCAAAACAGGAGAGGTTGATGGATGACGCAGAGCGCCTCGCTGAGTCGTATTTGCGCTCCCTCGGATATAGGGATGTTGTTTACGAACCAGATGGCAACATCCCCCCCGACTTCCTGGTTGACCAACGGATTGCTGTCGAGGTTAGGCGCCTGAATCAGAACACCACGTTACCAACAGGTGATATCAATGGGTTGGAAGAGCTTTTCGTCCCGCTATGGCAACGAATGAAGCGATACCTTCCAACCCTTGGACCAAGTCTAGACGGGGAGTCTTGGTACGTTAGCATCAGAGTTCGACGCCCCCTGGAACCATGGCATACGCTTGAACCAAGGATTCGAGCCGAACTGCATAAATTTATGTATTCTCCCGCTCGCATTCCTACCGCGGTTCGTATCACCCGGCATCTTGAATTGGGTTTTGTACGTACTGGCCGTACGTATGACAGCTTCTTTCTTCTGGGTATGGGAATCGATAATGACTCAGGTGGATTTGTACTGGCTGAAGTCCTGCGAAACTTGAAGTTATGCATATCGGAGAAGGAACGGAAGGTCGCTCCCTTCCGTTCCAAATACCCCGAGTGGTGGCTTGTACTGTCTGACCATATCGGCCACAGCCTTGATACCGAAGATAGACATCAATTTCGGGAACTGACGCCAATCTCACATAGTTGGGACAAGGTTGTCCTGCTGAATCCTCTAAAACCAACTCAAGCATTCGAGATATAGCTCCTCAACTGGTTGAATGTCGGTTCCAAAAGCGCGTATTACTTGCCTGTGTCAATTAATTTTATTTTCCAGACTAGCCAACCACACCCGCCATCCCCCGAATTCCGTGATGTCCTTCGCATCGGCCACGCCGATGCCTTCGCAGATAAACCCGTTCACCACCGATCCATCGGCCAGCTCCAGCTTGCCGATTCCGAGCGGCACAGGAATGCCGGCGACGAAGGAGCCGAACTGGCTGGCGGGCATTTCCCAGACTTCGCAGGCGATGGATGCGCCGCCCACTTCCACCTTGATGAGGCCGGGGCGCTTGCCGTCTGGCAGGGCGTAGAAGCGGTACTTGGGCGCGGTCTGCGTCGCGCTCACCCAACGCGCGTTGCGCTCGGTGAGCTGGTGATTGAGCGGCAGACCGGAGAGGTGGGCGCCGACGACGGCGACGCGCACCTGGCCGTCTGCCAGCAGGTTCAAATTCCCGGCGGGCGGCAGCGCGTGGTCGGTGGCACCGATCTTGCAGCCCAGCGCCTGCTGCATTCTTGACGCCAGGTGCAGCAGCGGGCCGTCCTGGTGCGGCGGGGCGACGAGGGTGACCCCGAACGGCAGGCCGTCGTTCTGGAACCCGGCCGGCACGGCGGTGGCGGCCAGATCGAGCAGGTTCATGAAGTTGGTGTAATAGCCCAGGTTGGCGTTGAGGCGGATGGGGTCGTCCTGCATCTCGTCCACGCGATAGATCGTACCGGCGGTCGGGGTGAGCATGACGTCGATGCCGGTCCACACGGCATCGCACACACGCTTGAAGGCGCGCAGCTTGTAGAGATGGGCGAAGGTGTCGGCGGCGCTGATGTCGCGGCCGCCGGCGATGATCTCGCGCACCGGCGGAAAGACCTTGTCGGGCTGCGCGTCGAAGAAGTCGCGGATGGCGAGGTAGCGCTCGGCGACCCAGGGGCCGCCGTAGAGCAGGCGCGCGGTGTCGAGGAAGGGGGCGAGGTCGACTGCCACCGGCGTGCCGCCGAGCGATTTCATCCTGGCCACCGCTTCGTCGAACAGCCGCTCAGCCTCGGCGTTGCCGAAGAACTCCATGTCCTTCTGCAGCGGCACGCCGAAGCGGAAACCGGGCGCGCGGCCGAAGTCGAAGCCGTGCGGCGCCAGCGGGCGCGAATATTCATCGTCGGCATCGAAGCCGGCGGCGACTGCAAGCACGCGCTCGGCGTCCTCGGCGGTGAGCGCGAAGATCGACACCGCATCGAGCGAGCGGCAGGCGGGCACCACGCCGCGCGTGGACAACGCGCCGCAGCTCGGCTTGTGGCCGACCAGGTTGTTGAAGGCGGCAGGCACGCGGCCGGAGCCGGCGGTGTCGGTACCGAGCGAGAAGCTCGTCAGGCCGAGCGCCACGGCGACGGCCGACCCGGCACTGGAACCGCCTGAAATGTAGTCGGGGTCGAAGGCGTTGCGGCAGGCGCCGTAGGGCGAGCGGGTGCCGTTGAGGCCGGTAGCGAACTGATCGAGATTGGTCTTGCCGAGCGGAATCGCCCCGGCGTCGATCAGGCGCTGCACCACGGTGGCGCTGCGTTCAGGCACGTAGGCGTATTCGGGACAGCCGGCGGTCGTGGGCAGGCCGGCAAGATCGATGTTGTCCTTGATGGCGAAAGGAATGCCATAGAGCGGGAGCGTTGCGATATCCCTGCCTTCGAGCTTCTTTGCATAGGCGCGCAGGGCGTCGGCGTCGAGACGGCTGATCCAGATGTGGTGGCCGTCTTCGCTGCTCAGACGGCCGAGCAGGTCGTCCACCAGTTTAAGCGGGGTGAGTTCGCCGGACTGGTAGCGCTGGCGCAGGGTGGCGATGTCGAGTGATGGTTTCATTTTCTATTCCTCACTCACCAGCACCAGCAGATCCTGGCCGGCGCTCACCTGCCCGCCCTCGCGGCAGAACACCTTGTGGATGCGGCCATCGCACGGCGCCATCACAGCGAATTCCATCTTCATCGATTCGACGATGACGAGCGAGTCGCCCTGCTTCACTGCGGCGCCCGCTTCCACTTCCACCTTCCACACGTTGCCGGCGACGTGGCTGGCGATGGCGCGGCCGTTTTCGGGGAGGTCGAGTTCGCTGTCGGGCGCAGCTTCGGCCACGGTGAGATCACTGACGTAGTCGGCCTGGCCGCTGGCGCGCCAGCGTTCGCGCTCGGCATCGAACGAGGCCTGCTGCTGCGTCTTGAAGGCGGTGATGGACTCGCTGTTGTCAGCGAGAAACTGGTTGTATTCGCGCAGGCTGAAGGTGGTTTCCTCGATCTTCAACTGGTAGCGGCCGAGCGGGAAATCCTCGCGGATTTTCAGCAGTTCTTCCTCGCTCACCGGGAAGAAGCGCACCTGGTCGAAAAAACGCAGCAGCCACGGCTTGCCGTCGGTGAAGTTGGCGGTCTGCCGCCAGCGGTTCCACATTTGCAGCGTGCGGCCGACGAACTGGTAGCCGCCGGGGCCTTCCATGCCGTACACGCACATGTAGGCGCCGCCGATGCCGACGGCGTTTTCCGGGGTCCAGGTGCGGGCGGGGTTGTACTTGGTGGTG
>JAHJNP010000384.1 GCA_018820745.1 Gammaproteobacteria bacterium | reverse complement strand
CGGTGCAGCCGGCCGAGCTGTGGGAAGAAACCGGGCGCTGGGCGGTGTTCGGCCCGCAGATGCTGAAAATCAAGGATCGCCATCAGCGCGATTTCTGCTTCGGCCCCACCCACGAGGAAGTCATCACCGACGTGGCGCGGCGCGAGATCAAGAGCTACCGGCAATTACCAGTCAGCTTCTACCAAATCCAGATGAAGTTCCGCGACGAAATCCGCCCGCGTTTCGGCGTCATGCGCGCGCGCGAATTCCTGATGAAGGACGCCTATTCCTTCCACGCCAGCATGGACAGCCTCGCTGCCACCTACCGGACGATGTATGACGCCTACGCGCGCGTCTTCGGCCGGCTTGGGCTGACTTTCCGCGCGGTGAACGCCGACACCGGCGCCATCGGTGGCGCCGTCTCGCATGAATTCCATGTGCTGGCCGATTCCGGCGAGGACCTGATCGCCTACTGTCCGGATTCCGACTACGCCGCCAACGTCGAACTGGCCGAGGCGCTCGCCCCTGCGGCGCCGCGGGCCGCGCCCCAGGAAGCAATGCGCGAGGTGGATACGCCGAAGCAGACCACGTGCGCGGACGTCGCTGCCCTGCTGGACATCCCGCTGACCCGCACTGTGAAGCTCATCGCGGGGATGATCAATGGCGGCGCCGGCGAGCAGATGGCCGTTCTGCTGCTGCGCGGCGACCACATGCTGAATGAGGTCAAACTCGGCAAGCTGGACGGGTTTTCTGATTTTCGGCTGGCGAACGAAGCCGAAATCCGCGCAGCCTTCGATTGCCCACCCGGTTTCCTGGGGCCGGTCGGACTTGATCGCAGCCGGATCCGGGTCATCGCGGACCGCACGGTCGCTGCGATGAGCGATTTTGTCTGTGGCGCAAACAAGCCGAAATATCACCTGGCCGGCGTCAATTTCGGGCGCGACCTGCAGGAACCTGACTTTGTGGCCGATATCAGGAATGTGATGCCCGGCGACCCCAGCCCCGATGGCCAGGGCACGCTGCAGTTGTGCCGCGGCATCGAGGTCGGCCACGTGTTCCAGCTCGGCAACAAGTATTCGCAGGCGATGAACGCCACCTATCTGGACGAGGCAGGCAAGCCGCAGGCAATGGAAATGGGCTGTTACGGCATCGGCGTGTCGCGCATCGTGGCCGCAGCCATCGAGCAGCACCACGACGACCGCGGCATCATCTGGCCGGAAACCATGGCGCCCTTCTTGCTGGTGATCGTGGCCATCGGCTACGGCAAGAGCGAGGCGGTTAGACAAGCCGCCGATACGTTATATGCTGAACTGGTTGCCGCCGGCTTTGATGTGTTGCTGGATGACCGCGACGAGCGCCCCGGCGTGATGTTTGCCGACGCCGAACTGATCGGTATTCCGCATCGCGTCACGGTGGGCGAGCGCGGCCTCACGGACGGCGTGATCGAATACCAGCCGCGCCGCGCCGCGCCGGGTCAAAGCGGCGAAGCGCAGAAAATCGCGCTGGCCGATGCAACGGCATTTTTGACTGGATTGTTAGGAGGCTGACATGAAGAAGACGACGCACATCGCACTGCTGATCACCGCCCTGCTGCTTGCCCTGCCCGCGCATGCGGGCGGACAGCGCGAAGAGGCAATGTCGGCCAATGTGCGTTCGTCCCTGCAACGCGGACTCGCCGATACCGCGGTCACCCGCACGGCGTTTCGCCAGATTGCGGATGAGACGGCCTGGCTGAAGGACATGTCGCGCCGGCTCGCCAAGCGCATGCCGGACGAAGCCGAGCGGCTGGAATTTCTGACCACCCTGCACTGGGAAGCCTCACGCGCCGGGGTCGACCCCCAACTGATGCTCGGCCTGATCCAGGTCGAAAGCGGCTTCCGCAAGTACGCGGTGTCGCCGGTCGGCGCGCGCGGCTATACGCAGGTGATGCCGTTCTGGGTCAAGGCCATCGGCAATCCCGACCACAACCTGTTTCAGTTGCGTACCAATCTGCGCTACGGTGCGCTGATCCTGCGTCATTACATCGATATCGAACGCGGCGACTTGTTCCGTGCCTTGGGCCGCTACAACGGCAGCCTGGGCCGCCCGGAATATCCCAATCTTGTCGTTGGCGCATGGAAACGCCACTGGGACTACGCCCCCAGCACCCAACCAGCCGACACGACCGTCGCATCACGCAGCTGAATCTCCCGATTGGCAACACCGTCCGCAATCTCGGCCTGACAAGCCATGCGGGAAACGCCAGAACCCACTACAGGGCACCATGTGCGCCCCGTGATCGGGCCGACTTGAAGATCCTGCACACCTAGCGAGTCGCGCTGATTGTGACCGTCGCCCTGGCGAAATTTCAACCAGTCGTCACGCATTCGTCACCCCCGCCGCCGTTCATCTGTACGCCCCGACACCGCCAACCGCGCTGCCAGCCGGCCGAACAGGAGATGAAGCGCACTCCACGTCCTGGCACAAGCCATGCTGGAGTCGAGGGCACAGGTGTTTCACCTGCATCACGATAACGAGACATCGGAGGCAACCATGGACATGACAATGCAATTGTCCCGCACGGTTAAGGGACAAGAAGAAATTTTCAACCTGGGCCACACCTTGCGGCCCAGACATCGGCAAATCCTGTTCAGCGTCGGCAATGGTATTTCGTTTGCCGAACTGCGCAGCAAGCTGCCGAACTGCGCCGAGTTGGAAGGGATGGTGAACGATTTGCTGCAAAGCGGGTTCATCCAGGCCTTGCGCAACATGGCAACCTCCCAGGCCGTGCCCGTCACCCCACCTGCCATCCCGATAACCCCGGCCGTATCCACACTTTCTGCGGCAAGTCTGGAGGCGGGGCGCAGCTACGTGCTGGAATTCATGGCCGCACTGGTGGGAACCAAATCACCGGCCTACCGGCAGATGGGCGAGGTGCAGGACCTGGCGGGCTTCAACGCGGTCCTGCCGATGTGCCGCAGGGTGATCGCCGCGGTGGCTTCGCCGCATCAGGCGGCAGAAATGGAGGCCGGCGCCACCAAACGCATGACCGCCTGACAGACGCGCCGCGGAACAATGCCGCGGTGCTTGCCCTGCCACGTCATTCGAGCCCCCCGCTGAGTCAGGCCAGACAGGCCCATCCGTTCAGGGCTGGAAGACAACCAGCGGCTTCGGCTGGCAGTCCGCCGTCACCACGGTGCCCGGCCCGCCTGGCACCGAACTGACCACCCCGTTAAACGGCGCCTTGAGTTCGGCGTCGCTGAGGTTCTTTTTCGCAATCACACGACGCGCATCGGCGCCCGACAGGGCGGCTTTCGCCCGTGCGTGGCGCAACGTGGCCGCTTCAAGTTCACTGGCCGACGACACGGTGCGGTTGAACAGTTCCTCCGCCCGCGCCAGTTCGCGCCGGGCGTCCGCCTCATCGGCGTCCGCGCGCGCCAGCTCCGCAGTCGCCTCGTCGAGCCGGGCCTGCAGCACGGTCCTGTCGAGACGCAGTAGCACCGCGCCTTTTTTCACGCGCTGCCCGGGCTTCACCAGGACTTCCTCGACCACCCCGGACACGCGGGTGGTGAGTTCCACCTTGTCTGCCGCCCATAACGAGCCCGCCGATCCCAGACCAAACCCGACCAGTAGTGCGATCGCCACAATGCGCTGCTTCATTACGGTGCTCCCTCAACAGGCGGCAGGCTGCCGCCGGACAATGCTTCCAGCCGCGCCAGCGCCAGCGCCAGACGGTATTCCACCTGTTTGCGCCGCAGTTGCGCCGACTGGGTTTCCGCCATGCTATTCCCCAGATTGGTTTTCAGTTCGAGCTCGTACTCGGCCCGCGCGCGCTCCAGCGCCCAGTCGCGATACTCCACCTGCTTGTCGGCGGCGGCGATGCCACTGCCGCGCAACCAGTCGATCTCCTGCAAGGTGGCGAGAAGCGAGTCCGCAAGATCGAGCTTGAGCTTTTCCAGCTCGGCAGCGCGGCGCGCCTTCTGTGCCAGCTCGCGCGCCGCCCGTGCATCCACCCGGCCGCCCTGATAAAGCGGGATATTGAATACCAGCCCGGCGCTCAGTTCATCGCGGGTGGTCGATTCGCGGCTATAGCCGCCGCCGATCACCTCTGCGTCGAGCGTCGGCCTGCGCTCGGCGCGAATCAGGGCAAGCCGCGCATCCGCAGCCGCAAGCTGTGCCTGCAAGGCCTGCACGCGCGGATTCTTCTGCATCACCCAAGGCAACAGCGAATCGTATTCGGGCACCGGCCGGACATTGCCCTGCAGGACAGGTTCGGCGAGGGTGGCCGGCAGCTGGCCCGGGCGGTACATGGCGTGCGCGAGCTTCTGCCGGGTGCTGCGCATGCGTTGCAGGCTGGCGTTGCGGCGTTCACGCCAATCCTGGTAGGACGCCTCCAGCCGCAGCAGGTCGGGCCGGTTGCCGATGCCCAGTTCAAAGCGCTCACGGGCCTTGTCCCAATCGAGGTAGGCCACCGTCATGAATTCGTTGTCGGCGACGTACTGCTGATCGGCCAGCAGCACATCGAAATAACGCGCCATGATGTCGATGCGACGCAAGCTTTCGGTATTGAGCAGATCGGCCTGGCGCGCTGCGATTTCCTGGTCGGCCGCGGCGACAGCCTGGTCGGTTCGCCCGAAATCCAGCAAGGGCTTGCGCGCGACGATGCGGCCGATATTGTCGGGCTTCCAGTCACCCTCCGGGCGGCGCCCGGTGCGCAGACTGCCGTCCAGAAACAGGCTGAAATCCTGGCGGCTCGCTGCCTGCTCGCGGTCGGCGCGCGACATCTCCAGATCGCTCACAGCCAGGCGCCGGTCGGGATGGGCTGCGGCCACGGTCGCCAGCGCCTCGTCCAGCGTGATCCGTTCCGCCACTGCGGCGGTGGACAGCGCACACGCCAGCGCCATACCCCAGGCGGCGCGCTTCATTTACCTTGCTTGTACTTGATGAAGGGCTGGCTTGCGTAGGCGCCCTCGGCAACAAACTGGCCGAGCAGCAGAAACTCATCCTTGTCCTTGGTGGGGCCGGTATGACGCGCCACCAGCTTGCCGTCGAGGTCGAAGAACAGGAGCGTGGGCGTGGCGCGCACGCGATGGCCGAAGGCAAACGCCTTTTCGGTGACGGGCTTGCCATCGAAGCCGGTCATTTCGGTGTCGCCATTGACGTCGATCGAGTACACCAGAAAGTTCGCGCGGTAGGCATCCTGCACGTCGGACTGATTGAGGATGGTGGTTTTCATGCGCTCGCAGAAGGGGCAGGCATCCATCTCGAAGAACAGAAAGATGCCCTGCTTGCCCTGCTTTCTGGCTTCCTGCAAATCGGCCTGCAGGTCACCGAACTTGGGCTGGAAGAAATGGTTGACCGGGTCACGCGTCTCCGCCCAGGCGGGCGCAGCCAGCATCAGGAAGAACGCGATAAACAGTTGGCGCATGACATTACCTCGTATTGCAGAAAGCATTATTTCTTCGCGCGGGCCGGCTTGCTGGCAATGTAGCTTTCCACTGCCTCCTTGGTAATCAGGCCCACTTGCTGGGCCACCATTTTACCATCCGGGTTGAATAGATAAGTTGTCGGCAAGCCCTGCACCGGCCCAATCTGGCTCACGATCTGGGGAGTGCCCAGCACAATCGGATATTCGACCAGCAGGCCCTCGGCAAAATCGGTCACCTGCTTGGCGTTGCGGTAATCCATGGCGACGCCGATGACCACGAGGTTGTTTTTCTTGTTCTCGTGCAGCGCGATCAGATCGGGGATCTCTTCCAGGCAGGGGGGGCACCAGGTCGCCCAATAATTCACCAGCACCCATTTCCCCTTGTAGCCGGACAGCGAATGGGTCTTGCCGCTGGTATCGGTCACCTTGAAATCCGCGGCCTGCGCCACCGAAACCATCAAGGCCAACAACAGCCCGGCCAGCCACATCGGATAAAATCGAACGCTTTGTAACGTCTGCATTATTTTTTCACCATGAACGAATTTCGTACTGAGAAAGACTCGCTCGGCGAAGTCAAGGTTCCCGGGAACGCCTGGTATGGCGCACAGACCGCACGCGCGGTGGCCAATTTTCCCATTTCCGGCCGCCGCCCGGATAAGGATTTCGTACTAGCGCACGTGCGGATCAAACTTGCCGCCGCGCGCGCCAACTGCCAGCCGGGCTGGCTGCCCGAAGAAAAACGCGACGCCATCGCCGCCGCCTGCGAGAAAATCCTTGCCGGCGAGCATGGCGACGAATTCGTGGTCGACCGCTTCCAGGCCGGCGCCGGCACCAGCCACAACATGAACAGCAACGAAGTCATCGCCAACCTCGCCAACGTCGCGCTGGGCGGTGAAAAGGGCAGCTACACGCCGGTCAACCCCAACGACGACGTCAACATGGGGCAGTCGACCAACGACACCATTCCCACCGCGATCCGCCTCGCCGTTTTAGTCAAGCTGCCACGCCTGACCGCGGCGGCGCACGCAATGGCCGCCGAATTTTCGCGCCTGGCCGAACGCGAAAAGGATACGGTGAAGTCCGGCCGCACCCACTTGCAGGACGCAGTACCGACCACGCTGGGCCAGGAATTCGCCGGATATGCCTGGACGCTCAGCCGCTGCGCGTCCAGTCTGGACGCGGTGCGCCCGGCGCTGTGCGAAATCGGGCTGGGCGGTTCTGCCGCCGGCACCGGTCTCAACACCTCGCCCGACTACGCGGCGCGTGCCGCCGCTGAACTGGCCACGCTCACCGATGAACCAATCCGCGTCGGCCAACTGGTCGCGCAGATGCAGTCGATGAACGACCTCGCGCGCCTCTCGGGCGAGATCCGCAACCTCGCGCTGGAGCTGACCCGCATCTCCAACGACCTGCGCCTGCTGGCTTCCGGCCCGCGTACCGGGCTCGGCGAAATCCAGCTGCCGCCGGTGCAGCCGGGGTCCTCCATCATGCCGGGCAAGGTCAACCCGGTGATGTTCGAGATGCTCAATCAGGTGTGCTTCCAGGTACTGGGGCAGGATGCCGCGGTGTCCTACATGGTGCAGGCCGGGCAGATGGAGCTCAACGTGATGATGCCGGCTTTGGGCAGTGCCCTGTTCGACGCCATGGACTGGCTGACCAACGCGATGAACGCCGCCACCGAAAAGAACCTCAAGGGCATCGTCGTCAACCGCGAACGCTGCGCCTTCTTCATCCACCAGAGCGTCGCGCTCGCCACCCTCCTCAACACCCGGATCGGCTACAACCAGGCCGCCGAGGTCGCCAAGGCGTCGGAGCAATCCGGCCGCCCGGTTCGCGACATCGTCGCCGAACGCGGGCTGATGAGCGCGGCCGACTTCGACGCGCTGGTGCTCGCGGCCGCGCACGGCGTGGGCAGCGGCGGCGGTGCCGGCTAAGCCCGGACTAGTGGGATAATCCCGCCCTTTCCCCCGAACCCCCTACCCCATGGCGATCCAGTGGTTCCCCGGTCATAT
>JAHJNP010000383.1 GCA_018820745.1 Gammaproteobacteria bacterium | reverse complement strand
GGCTGGCCTTCGCCCACCGCGATGTCGGCGCCGGTCTGGCCCCAGTTTCCGGGCGCTTCCAGCACCGCCAGCGTGGTCGGATTGACCAGCGCAATCGCCAGCGCGCCATTGGCATGCGCCCAGTCGGTCATGGCGTGGACGTCTTCCAGCACGCCGAAGAAGCTGGGCTGCGGGATCACCAGGCCGGCGAAGCTGCCGGGATCGGCCGGCAGCACGGTCTGGCCGGTCGCGGCATCGTAGTCGAGCTCGACCAGTTCGATGCCCTGGTTCTTCACGGTCGTGTCGACCACGCGGCGGTAGATCGGGTGCACCGTCTTCGGCACCAGCACGCGGCGCGAGGTCTTGTGCGAACGCACCGCCATCAGCACCGCTTCGGCCAGCGCCGACGCGCCGTCGTAGAGCGAGGCGTTCGACACGTCGAGTCCGGTCAGCCGGGTCATCATGGTCTGGTATTCGTAGATCAGCTGCAGCGTGCCCTGGCTCGCCTCCGCCTGGTAGGGCGTGTAGGCGGAATAGAACTCGCCGCGCGTGGTGATCTGCCAGATCGCCGCCGGGATGTGGTGTTCGTAGACGCCGGCGCCGATGAAGTTGGACCAGAAGCCGTCGGCCGAGGCGCGTTCCTGCATCAGCCGCGCCACCGCCATTTCCGGCAGGCCGTCCGGCACGTCTTTGAGCTTGCCGGTTTTCAGCGCGGGCGGGATTTCGTCGAACAGCGCCTCGATGCTGGCGGCGCCGATGGCGCCGAGCATGACGGAGACGTCTTCTTCGGTGTGGGGAATGAAGGGCATTTTATTTGGGTGAGGTGATAGGGGTTAGGGGTGAGGATGCGCGCTGGCGCAAGAGGGGGTTCCTGACGCCTTACCCCTCACGCCTCACCGCCATCAATGGGCTTCCGACTCGACCAGCTTCTGATACGCCGCAGCGTCGAGCAGTCCGGCGACATCCGCTGCGTTGGCGGGCTTCAGCTTGAACATCCATGCACTGTAGGCATCCTTGTTGACCGACTCGGGGCTGGCTTCGACGTCGGCGTTGGCGGCGATCACTTCGCCGGCCACCGGGGCGTAGACGTCGGAAGCGGCCTTCACCGATTCGACCACCGCGCATTCCTCGCCCTTGGTCAGCGTGCGGCCGGTGGCGGGGGTTTCGATGAATACCATGTCGCCCAGCAGGTCCTGCGCGTGGTGGGTGATGCCCACGGTCAGCGTGCCGTCGGCTTCGACGCGCACCCATTCGTGGCTGGGGGTGTATTTGAGGTCTGCGGGGATGTTCATGGTTTCTCCAGGTAAGGGGGTTAGGGGCAAGGCGTCAGGGGCGGTTGTCATGCACCGCACCCCTTACGCCTGACGCCTCACGCAATTAAAACTTTGCCGTTGCGCACGAACGGATACTTCACTACTTTGGCTTTCAGCTTCTTGTCGCGGATCTCGACCTCGACAATCTCCCCCGGCGCGATGCCGAGCGGGATGCGGGCGAGCGCGATGGATTGCTGGAGTGTAGGCGAGAAGGTGCCGGAGGTGATTTCCCCTTCGCCGTGTTTGGTGATGACTTTTTGGTGGCTGCGCAAGACCCCTTTGTCGAGCAGCAGGAGGCCGGCGAGCTGCTGGGTGATTTCGCTCGATTCGAGCGCCTTGCGGCCGACGAAGTCGCGGTCGGTCTTCAGGTCTACCGTCCAGGCGAGGCCTGATTCCAGCGGTGAGGTGGTGTCGTCCATATCCTGGCCGTAGAGGTTCATGCCGGCTTCAAGGCGCAGGGTGTCGCGCGCGCCGAGGCCGATCGGCTTGCCGCCGGCTTCCATTAGCGCCCGCCAGAAGAAGGGTGCGGACTTCGCCAGCACCATCACCTCGAAGCCGTCCTCGCCGGTGTAGCCGGTGCGGGCGATGAACATTTCGCCCATGGCGGCGGCATTGAAGGGCTTGAGGTTCGCGGTGATGCTGTCGACGCCGGGCAGCGCCTCGTTCAGCGCCTGCGCTGCATTCTGCCCCTGGATGGCGATCATCGCCAGGTCGCGGCGCGGGGTGAGCGTCAGCCCCATGTCCCAGTCTGCGTTCTTTTTTTCCATCCACGCGAGGTCCTTCTCCGCGGTGCCGGCGTTGACCACCAGGCGGAACCAGTTCTCGTCCATGAAATAGATGATGAGGTCGTCGATGACGCCGCCGGCCTCGTTCAGCATGCACGAGTACAAGGCCTTGCCGGAGACCTGCAGCTTGTCGACGTTGTTCGCCACCAGCCGGCGCAGGAAGGCGCGCACGTTGGCGCCGCGGATGTCGAGCGGCAGCATGTGGGAGACGTCGAACAGGCCGCAGCCGCTGCGCACGGCGTGATGCTCCTCGATCTGCGAGCCGTAGTGGACCGGCATGTCCCAGCCGCCGAAATCGACCATTTTGGCGCCGAGTTCGCGATGGGTGGCGTTGAGCGGGGTTTGCTTGAGTGCGGCTTGATTCGTCATGGGGCAACCAAAATAAAAAAGGGCGAAGCGCGGATTCGCTTCACCCCTCTGTCCTTGGTACCTGAGAGATTACGGCGCGCCGGGTGATGAATCCTGCGCCGCTGCCCCTTCGGTGGCGGCCTGAAAACCGCGCTCTCCAGAGTGTTCTAGGGACGTGTCAACTCGACATGCCCTGGCGTTGCGGTCCTTGTTGCCTGAGCGATTCCGGGTGGGTTACGCCTTCGGCGGCATGCGGTGCATGCGCTCTCCCGCAACGGGAACCGCACTATACCGAAGAAGCGTCAGGCCAGCCAGCCTGGCGCCCTAATAGGTCAGTTGCAGGTCGAAACCCATCGGCGTCAGGTCGCGCACGGTCAGCGGCAGGCTCAGGGCCTGCTCGCTGCGTGGCGGAATGCCGGTGGCGATGCGCTGGGTGTCGCCGAGGTATTCGCTGGGGGCGAAGCTGCGGCGCGCCAGTGGGCGGTTGCGCTGGTCGGTCAGGGTCAGTATCAGCACCGGCCAGGCCTGGGCATGGTTGGCGCGGTTGCCGAGGGTGAGGACGAGGTTCAGGCGACCGCTGGCCTCGGTCTGCAGGTCGGAGCCGACGATCTGCAGCAGCGCGAGGTTTTTCGGCAGGGACAGCGTGCAGCCCGTCACGGCGCAAATCTGCTCGAATGCGGGGCGGGTCTGCGGCAGCCGGCTGACCAGCGCGTCGCGCAGAAAGTAGGCGGTCTGCGCCAGCAGCAGCACCAGCAGCAGTGCGCTGGCCACGCCCCACGCCCAGGGTTGGATGTGACGCCGCGCGGATGGGGTGCGCGCCGTGGCGGGCAGCGGGGTCGCATATTCGATGCGTGCCGCAGGCCGGGCCGGCGCGGCGGGGGCGATGGGGGTGAAGGGGTACACGGGCGCGTCCGGCGCGTGGGGATACGCGGGTGCCGGGTAGAATTGCGGTAACGGGCCGGGATCGTCCGGCACCGGGATATCGGGGTCGATGAGGATGATCGACGGCAGGTCGAGCGATACTTCACGCTGGATGATGCCGCGCGGCGCGTCGGCAACCACGACGTCCTCCGCGGGGGCGGCCTCGGGCGTCGCCTTGTCTGCCGCCTGCGCTGGAGCCTGCGCGGCTTCCGGCAACGCAGGCGTTTCAGCGGGTTCGGGCGTGGCCTCGATGGAAAGCGGCGAACCGTCTTCCATTAGCAGGCTCGGATGCGCATCGAAGGCGGCGCCGCAGACACTGCACTGCACCCAGCCCTGGGCAACGTCGAGCTGGTCCGCTCCGAGGCGGAACACGCTGGCGCATTGCGGGCAGGTGGTGCGGTAGTTCACTGTTTGATGCCTGCCAGGCGCACCCAGCCCTCGTCGATGGCCGGCGGGTCGAACGCAAACCAGTCGCGGTAAACCGCCATCACCTCGTCAGCCTGTTCCGCCAGGATGCCCGACAGCACCAGCTGTCCGCCCGGGCGCACCCGGCCTGCCAGCAGCGGTGCCATGCCCTTGAGCGGGTTGGTAAGGATGTTGGCGACGACGATGTCGTACTGTCCCGCTGCGAGTTCGCCGGGCAGGCAAAAGCGCGCGGCCACATCGTTCAGCGCGGCATTGTCGCGCGAGGCGGTGACCGCCTGCGCGTCGATATCGACGCCGTCGACCCGCGCCGCGCCCAGCTTGACGGCGGCGATGGCGAGGATGCCGGAGCCGCAGCCGTAGTCGAGCAGGGTTTCGCCACCGGCGAGATGGTCGTCGAGCCAGCGCAGGCACAGCCGCGTGGTGGGGTGGCTGCCGGTGCCGAAGGCGAGGCCGGGGTCGAGCTTGAGATTGATCGCGCGGCTGTCTGGCGCTTCGTGCCAAGTTGGCACGATCCACAAACGCGGCGAGATCGGAATGGGGTCGAACTGCGATTGGGTGAGGCGCACCCAGTCCTGCTCGGCCACGGTTTCGATGGTGTATTCGGCGGGAATGGGAACCCCCGCCAGTTTCGCCGCGGTGGCCAGCGTTTGCGCCACATCGGCGTGTTCATCCAGCAGCACCCGCGCGATGCTGTGCGGCCACAGTTCGGCAGTCGGGTAATCCGGTTCGCCGAACAGCGGCGTTTCGTCCACCGTACCGGCGTCGGCGTCTTCCAGTGACACCGATAGCGCGCCGGCTTCCACCAGCGCGTCGGACAGCAGTTCGGCCTGTTTGGAATCGACGAGGAGGCGGACGGATTGCCAGGGCATATTTAGGGGTCAGGGGGTTAGGGGGTTTAGTGCGGCTGCGCCGTGCTGGACGGAAAAGGTGCGGAGCGTCACGGTTTTCCCTGACCCCTGACCCCTGACCCCTGACCCCTCAAGCCTTTTCCCCCGCCAGTTTGTGTTCCAGATAATGAATGCTGGTGCCGCCGGCGATGAAGGCAGCGTCGTTCAGCAGATCCTGGTGCAGCGGGATGTTGCTCTGGATGCCCTCGATCACCATTTCCATCAGCGCGCCGCGCATGCGCGCGATGGCCTGGCCGCGGGTATCGCCGTAGGCGATCACCTTGCCGATCATCGAATCGTAATGCGGCGGCACGTAATAGCCATGGTAGACGTGCGAGTCGACACGGATGCCGGGGCCGCCGGGCGCATGGTAGTTGGTGAGCTTGCCGGGGCTGGGTACGAAGGTGGTCGGGTGCTCGGCGTTGATGCGGCACTCGATGGCGTGGCCCTTGAACTGGATGTCCTTTTGCTTCCACGGCAGTTTTTCGCCGGCGGCGACGCGGATCTGCGTCTGCACGATGTCGATGCCGGTGATGAGCTCGGTGACGGGGTGCTCGACCTGCACCCGCGTGTTCATTTCGATGAAGTAGAACTCGCCGTTTTCGTACAGGAATTCGAAGGTGCCGGCGCCGCGATAGCCGATTTTGCGGCAGGCCTCGGCGCAGCGCTCGCCGATCTTGTCCCTGAGTTTGGGGTCGAGTCCGGGCGCCGGGGCTTCTTCCAGCACCTTCTGGTGGCGGCGCTGCATCGAGCAGTCGCGCTCACCCAGGTGGACCGCGTTGCCGTGCTCGTCGGCGAGAATCTGAATCTCGATATGGCGCGGCGTCTGCAGGAATTTTTCCAGGTAGACCATGGGGTTGCCGAAGGCGGTGCCGGCTTCGGTCTTGGTCATGGAGACCGCGTTCAACAGCGCGGCTTCG
>JAHJNP010000382.1 GCA_018820745.1 Gammaproteobacteria bacterium | reverse complement strand
CGTCGTCGCGGCTCAGCATGTCAGGCCAAATCTTTCTTCATGATGAGCGCATCCTCGCGGCCGTCGCGCGCGGGATAGTAGCCGCGCCGCACCGCCAGATCGACGAAACCGCTGCTGTGATACAGCGCAATCGCAGCCGTGTTGGAGGTGCGCACTTCGAGAAACAGGCTTTCGGCCTTGTGGTCGCGGGCACACGCCAGGCAGTGGTCGAGCAGGTCGCGTCCGAGGCCGTGGCGGCGCCAGATCGGCGCGATGGTGAGGTTGAGCAGATGCGCTTCGCCCGCCGCTGCCGTCATCGCGTAATACCCGATCACCTCGCCCTCGGCTTCGCGCACCCACATGCTGTAGCCGGCGCTCATCGAGTCGGTGAAATTGCCCAGGCTCCACGGGTATTCGTAGCTTGCAAGCTCGATGCGGTGGATGCGCGGCAGGTCGGCCTCGGCCATCGGGCGCAGGCGGTGCGCGACCTCGTGGACCGGCGTGTCTGGCTGGGCGCTCATGCGGATTTCCTGGCGCGGCGCTCGTCCACCGTCAGTGCCACCTTGTCGCGCAGGTAGATCGGCGCGGCCAGCGCGGCGTCCATGCCCTCGCCGCGCTGGAATGCCTGGACGGCGAGCGGCGCCATTGCCGCGGCGTCGGGCATCAGCGTGTCGTCGATGCGCGCGAGTTGTGATGCCAGGCGCGGGCGCAGCACTGCGCCGAGCGCGGCAAAGCCGTTGCCGGCGCCGACCCACTCGCCTCCATCGGGAACGGCGACCGATTCGGGTAGCGCCAGCTGCGGTTCGCTGACGGCACGCCAGCCGGTGCCGTCGCGCCGATAGGCCGCCCAGTACACCTCGGCCATGCGCGCATCGAGCACGGTCAGTACTTGCTCCGCGCCCGCCTGTTCGGCAATCGATTCCAGCGTGGAGATGCCCACCACCGCCAGATCGGCGCCGAACGCCAGACCCTGCGTCACCGCGCAGGCGATGCGCAGGCCGGTGAACGAGCCAGGCCCGGCGCCGTAGCCGATGCCGTCGAGCTGGCGCAGGCCGATGTCCGACTCGCGCAGCAGTTCGTCCACCATCGGCAGCAGCAGGCTACTGTGCTGCTGCCCGGCCAGCACCCGGCGCGCCTGGATGCGGCCGTCCAGCCACAGCGCGGCCGAGCAGTATTCGGTGGAGGTGTCGAGCACGAGCAGTTTCATGAGTGTTCCGAATTGGACATTCGCGACTGGGAGATTGCCCCGAAAAGACTTTCGCAGAATAAAAAAGGCGAAACCGTTTCCAGCCGCGACGGCGCGCGCAGCCGGGTTGGACACCCGGCGAGCGCGGCAACAAAGGATGGGGACGGTTTCGGCATTTTTATGTCGCTAATTTCCAATTCGGAACACTGACATTTTACCGGCTGCCGCGATAGGTGACGCGGTAAATCGCGCCGGCGTGGTCGTCCGACACCAAGAGGCTGCCGTCGGGCATCACCAGCACGTCGGCCGGGCGGCCCCAGGCTGATTCTTCATTTGAGCGGCCGCCCTGCAGCCAGCCGCTGATGAAGGGCTCGTAGCTGACCGCGCGGTTGTCCTGCAGGCGCACCACGCTGACGCGGTAACCGACCTTGCTGCTGCGGTTCCACGAGCCGTGCTCGGCGATGACGACGGCGTTGCGGTAGCGCTCGGGGAACTGGGTGCCAGTGTAGAAGCGCATGCCGAGGCTGGCGACGTGCGCGCCGAGGTTCTGCACTGGTGGCACGAACTCGCTGCAGCGGCGGCCCTTGCCGAACTCGGGATCGGCGATCGATGCGCCGTGGCAGTACGGGTAGCCGAAGAGCTGGGCGGGTCGGGAAAGCCGGTTCAACTCGTCCGGCGGCACATCGTCGCCCATCTGGTCGCGCCCGTTGTCGGTGAACCACAGCTCGCCGCTCTGCGGATGCCAGTCGAAGCCGACGCTGTTGCGCACGCCGCGCGCAATCACCTCGATTTTTCCGCTCGTCACATCGAGCCGGGTAATGTTGGCGTAGCGATCCGGATCAGGCTCGCAGATATTGCACGGCGCGCCCACCGGCACATAAAGCTTGCCGTCGGGGCCGAAGGCGATGAATTTCCAGCCGTGATGGGTGTCGGTGGGATAGGCCTGGCTGACGGTTTCGGGACGCGGCGGTTTGTTCAGGCGCGCCTCGATATCGCGCAGGCGCAGGATGCGGCTCACCGCCGACACGTAGAGGTCGCCGTCGCGGAACGCCACACCCACCGGCAGATTAAGTCCATCGGCAATGACCACCGGCTTGCGCGCGCCCCTGAGCGGAATCGCATAGACCTTGCCGGCGCGCATGCTGCCGACGAACAGGGTGTGCTTGCCGAGCGCCATCTGCCGTGCGTTGGGCACGCGGGCGAACAGCTCGACTTCGAATCCGGGCGGCAGGCTGAGGCTGGCAAGCGGCAGGGCCTCCGCGGCCGCCTGCGCCGGCCCGGCAAACAGCATCAGGGTGAATACGATCAGTCGCTTCATGGCTTGCTCCTTCAGGGCTGCAAGGGAATCAGGATCTCGAATCGCACCCGCGACCACGGGTCGCGCACTTCGGCCAGGCGGGCGATCCGGGCCACCAGTGTCTGGCCGCCATCCATGAGGCGCGCGACGTCGGCGTTCTCGCGGCGCGGCACATAGCCGATCTTGTGGCCCCGCCATTCCACCCGCACGGCGCGGGCATCGTGGGGATTGCCCAGCTCGCGGACCAGGGTGAGCGCATCGCCCACCTGCATCTGCGGCCACAGCGTCTTGCCGGCGTGGTACTGGAACCCGGCCAGCGGCGAATCCTGCAGCAGCATGTGCGCAGCGACCTGGGCATAGAGCGGCAGCGCCCACACCCAGAGCAGACACAGCAACGCCAGCCGACGATTCATGCGATGGCCCGAATCTCAAGGTTAACGCAGCATTCTACTGAGAAAACCGCTGCCATATCCGCGCCGGCGGGCAGGTTTCAGGTTTACTTTTTTGACTCGACAAGCCCACTTCAGCTTGATGTAGGATGAATGCATTCTCAACCGACCCCACCCCCACGCCATGCCGAGAAAAGCGCCTGCCCAGACCAAGCTGTTCGTTTTGGACACCAACGTGCTGATGCACGACCCCACCAGCCTGTTCCGCTTCGAGGAGCACGACATCTACGTGCCGATCGCCACGCTGGAGGAACTCGACATGCACAAGAAGGGCATGACCGAAGTGTCGCGCAACGCGCGCCAGGCCAGCCGCTTCATCGACGAGATGGTCTCGAAGCTCGACACCATCGAGGAAGGCGTGCCGCTCGCACCGCACAGCCACAATTCCGCCACGGGCAAGCTGTTCCTGCAGACCCAGGCGATCACCGGCGACATCCCGCTCTCGCTGCCGACGTCCAAGGTCGACAACCAGATTCTCGGCGTGGTGCTGTTCCTGGCGCGCCACCAGCCCAAGCGTCAGGTCATCCTGGTGTCAAAAGACATCAACATGCGGATCAAGGCGCGCACGCTGGGGCTGCCGGCCGAGGACTACTTCAACGACAAGGTGCTGGAAGACACCGACCTGCTGTATGCCGGCCTGCGCGAACTGCCCGCAGACTTCTGGGACACCCACGGCAAGGGGATGGAGTCGTGGCAGGCCAACGGCCACACCTATTACCGCATCACGGGTCCGCTGGTATCGAGCCTGCTGCCGAACGAATTCGTCTTCCAGGAAGGCCCCAACCCGCTCTACGCCAAGGTGCTGAAAGTCGAGGGCAAGCAGGCGGAAATGATCACGGTGCGCGACTTCAGCCACACCCGGAACAACGTGTGGGGCATCGTCGCGCGCAACCGCGAGCAGAACTTCGCGCTCAACGTGCTGATGGATCCCGAGATCGATTTCGTCACCCTGCTCGGCCAGGCCGGCACCGGCAAGACCCTGCTCACCCTGGCCGCCGCGCTGGCCCAGGTGCTCGACAAGAAGCTCTACAGCGAGATCATCATGACCCGCGTCACCGTGCCGGTGGGCGAGGACATCGGATTTTTACCCGGCACCGAAGAGGAAAAAATGACGCCGTGGATGGGCGCGCTGGAAGACAACCTCGACGTGCTGAACAAGAGCGACGACGAGGCCGGGGACTGGGGGCGCGCGGCGACGCAGGACCTGGTCCGCAGCCGGATCAAGGTGAAGTCGCTCAACTTCATGCGCGGGCGCACCTTCCTCAACAAGTTCCTCATCATCGACGAGGCGCAGAACCTCACCCCCAAGCAGATGAAGACGCTGATCACGCGCGCCGGGCCCGGCACCAAGGTGGTGTGCCTGGGCAACATCTCGCAGATCGACACGCCCTACCTCACCGAGGGCAGTTCCGGCCTCACCTATGTGGTCGACCACTTCAAGGGCTGGCAGCACAACGGTCACGTTACGCTACAAAGGGGTGAACGTTCGCGTCTGGCGGACTATGCTGCAGAGGTACTGTAGACAAAACACTTCCGGGAGACGCACCATGACCGCCCTGATTTCAACGCGCTGGATCATCCTGTCCGCCGCCCTCTCCCTGACCCTGCCGGCCCATGCCATCGACTGGAACGAAATGCTGCGGGGCGTGCTCGGCAAGCCGTCCGCCAGCGGCGTCGACGCGCTCTCCAACGCCGACATCAACGCCGGACTGAAGGAGGCGCTCACCCGCGGCGCGGAAGCCGCCGTCGCCCAGTTGGGGCAGAAGGACGGCTTCTTCGGCAACCCCGCGCTGAAAATCCCGCTGCCGCCCAGCCTGCAGAAGGCCGAAAAGGCCATGCGCATGCTCGGCATGGGCCGGCAGGCCGACGATCTGGTGCTGTCGATGAACCGCGCCGCCGAGGCCGCGGTGCCGGAGGCCAAAACCCTGCTGGTCGGTGCAGTGAAGGACATGACGCTGGAAGACGCCCGCGGCATTCTGACCGGCGGGCAGACCTCGGCCACCGATTTTTTCCGCAGGAAAACCGAATCCACCCTCACCGAACGCTTCGGCCCCATCGTCAAGGCAACCACCGACAAGGTCGGCCTCGCGCAGCAGTACAACCAGTACGCCGGCGCGGCCGCGCAGTTCAACCTGATCGACAAGAAACAGGCCAGCGTCGAGCAGTACGTCACCCAGCAGGCGCTCGACCGGCTCTACACCTTGATCGGCGAAAACGAAGCCGCAATCCGCGCCAATCCCATGCAGGCCGGCAGCGATCTGCTGAAGAAAGTGTTTGGTGCCGTCAGCGGAAAATAGCCGTCACGCCGCACATGAAAACCGCCCTTGGCGCCCTCCTCGCCGGACTGCTGCTCGCCCTGCCTGCCGAGGCCTGGGAAGTCGGCGAATTCAAGCATGGCATGAGCCGCGCCGAGGTCGAACAGGCGCTCAAGACCTGGAATTTCGGCAAGGCCTTGCCGGTCGGCAGCGATGGCCTGCTGGTTTACGATCTCCCCAACCACCCCGCCGGCCGCCGCTTCCTGTTCACCTTCTGCAACGGCAGCCTGGTGGCATTCGACCAGGAAGTCTCACCGGCCTTCCGCCACTTCGTCATCATCGCGTCGAACTATTCCAACCTGTACGGCAATCCGCTCAAGGTCATTCCCTACACCAGCGTCATCGCCAGTGGCGAAAAGAACCTGCTGGCGATGTTCTGGCGCAAAGGCGCCGACTACATGGGGGTCAAATACGTGTTGTATCCCACCAGCGAACAGCTCTCGATGACCTGGCAGATCAGCAATAACTGCTGGGAGGCGCCGCGTTAAGGGGACGAGGTGGGCGTGACGGGTGCCTGCTTTTGCCGGGATAGCAGAACCGCCGACGGAACAGGCCGGGGCGACTTGGTGGACGGTCTACCCGCCACCCAACGTCCTTAATTCGATCGCCGGAAAACTGCTTTGACCCTTTGGCGGGCCTGCCTTGATGACGTCCGGGCGAGCCGGATCCTCCCCGGGTTTTGCCAGGCAGGCCCTTCCTGGCCGAACCGGGCCATCCCGCTTTTTGTACCCATACGAGAGCGCATCTGCAGGACGTCCCCCCTCTCAATCAAAAGCCTTGCGCAGACGCTGCGGCGCTGCGTGCGCACAGCGCCCCAATGCGATCACCAGCGCGGGGGGCTCGCCTGCGGGCAGCCTGAGGGCGGCGCTCAGCGCCGCCGCATCGAACCCGCCGATCGGGCAACTGCCCAACCCCTGATGCGTCGCCTGCAGCAGCATGTGCGCGGCGGCGAAATTGCACTGGCCTTTTGCCCATTCCGTTATCGATTCGGGGCGGTGGAATGCGCGATACGCGTCATGGATGGGCGCCGGGTCTCCATCGCGCGCTTCCGCCTTGAATTGCTTGCGCACGTAAACCGAATCGGGGTCGAGTGCTGCCACTAGCGCGACGATCACGATGAAGGCAGCGGCCGTGGCCGCCGCGGGCTGGTCAAGGCAGGCGTGGGCGATGGCTGCTCGTTCCGCTCCATCGGTGACGGTGATGAAGCGCCAGGGTTCAAGACCGAAGGCGGAAGGTGCCAGCCGGCCGGCTTCCAGCAGCAAGGCCAGTTCGCCTAGGGAGACTGGTTGCTCAGCGACAAATTTGCGGCAGGCGTAGCGCTGTTGTATGGCATCGGGTAGAGCGGGCTGCACGATAGGAGTCCTTGAATGAACGCCTTTCAACCATAGCCCACCAATCCGGATTGCAAGGCGCTCACCCTGAAAGGGCCGAGCGCGCCCCTACACCAGCAAGCCCTGGCGGGCGAACAGCCACAACTGCTGCCAGGTGAGTTCGCGCAAGCGTTCCAGCGGCAAGTCCCGCCCCGACTGCGCCAGCATCGCCTGCATCTGGGCCGCGAGTTCGTCGACCGTGCGGCTGCCATCCAGCCTGCCCAGCAGCACCCGCCCGGGCGCATCCAGATCCAGCGCCACATGACGCGCGCCGCTCACCACCCAGCCGGGGGTGTTCGCCTGCTGTCGCGCCAGCGCATTCGCACGGGGACGCTCGCCCGGTTCGACGGCGCCTGGTTCGATAGAAAACGATCCGGTGGCAACGGTCGGCATTACGCCGTGCAGCAGCACCACCTGAAGCAGCGCGTCACGGAATGCGGCTTCGTCCAGTTCGGGGCTGGCGCCGTATTGGGCCAGCACTTGCGCGGCGGCCGACCGCAGGGCCGCGTAGTCGAGCGCGCCGGGATAGGCGGCCGACAGGGCCATCGCCGCTGCCTTCATCGCAGGCATTGCGATGGGAAAGGTATTGCCCGCCGGATTGACGAAACCCTGTTCGGTGGCGGCCTCCAGGTCGATTTCCTCGTCGCAGCGCAGGTCGGCATAGAACGCCAGTCCACACAGCGCTTCGGCCTGCGGCGGCTGGGCACAGGGGGCGTCGTCGCGTGCAATCAGCGCGCGGCGAAACCGGATGGCAAACGCATCGTCGAGCGCGGCCTCAGCATCCAGCCAGCGTCCGGCCATGCCCTCGGGCATCAGGCCCCAGGCGTCCTCGAGTTCGACCACGGCGTTGCGCGGGCCGGCTTCGCCGACATAGCGCAGGCCATGCGCATCGAGTTGGTCGGCGAATTCGGCAAATGCCATCGGCGCGTTGAACTCGGCCAGGTATTCGTGGAACAGGTACGACGGCGCGGCCGACTTGAGATAGGCGACCTCCTTCAGCAGGACCGGATCGGTCCATTCTGCCGCCAGTTCATCCAGCACGCGCAGTGCCTGCTCAAAGCGTGCCGGCGCAGGCAATTCGGCCGCGGTGCGCCCGGTCAGCGCGGCGCGCAGCGGCTGGAGCGTTTTCCAGCCGGCCGCGACGTTGAAGCTGAGGTAGGCAATGCCGCGCGGCGACAGATGACGCCGACACACCTCGAGCAGCGCCTGCTGCACCGACGGCGGCACCCAGGAATACACGCCGTGCGCGATGATGTAGTCGAACTCGCCCAGATCGTCCGGCAGCGCGGCAAGGTCGCCGTGCAGGATCCGCACGTTGGGCAGCCCCAGCGCCTGGATGAACGCCGCGCCCGCCTCGGCCTGCACCTGCGACAGCTCCACCCCCACGCAGTCGGATTCGGGCCAGCGCCATGCCAGCGGGATCAGATTGCCGCCCTGCGCGCAGCCCAGTTCGAGGATGCGCGCGCAGGACGGCTTGGGTGCGTCAAAGCCGTGCAGCCGAGCCATCGCCGCCAGGAAATCCGGCTGGGTTTCGGGCAGCGGCAGGCTGTCGTAGGGAAGTTCGTCGTAGCTGGCGAGGGTATCCATGGCACAGCGATTGTCCCAGCGAACGGGTGGCTGTGGTAGTCAAGCCGGCACAACGCCGCCATGGCAGGGATTCATGCAGTCGCAAAATGCCATGGCCCGTATTGCGAAGCGGTG
>JAHJNP010000381.1 GCA_018820745.1 Gammaproteobacteria bacterium | reverse complement strand
CGTCGTGCCCGGTGCTGCTCGCGGTCAATAAGGCCGAAGGCATGAACGCTGCCGTGATCACCGCCGAGTTTCACGAACTCGCGCTGGGCCAGCCGCTGGCCATTTCAAGCGCGCATGGCGACGGCGTTTCCGATCTGGTGGCCGAGGCGCTGGCGCCGTTTTCAGAAGAGGAAGAGAAGAGAGACGATTTCGGCATCCCCAAGATTGCACTGGTGGGGCGCCCCAACGTCGGCAAGTCGACGCTGGTCAACACGCTGGTAGGTGAGGAACGCGTCATCGCGTTCGACCAGCCGGGCACCACGCGCGATTCGATCTATGTCGAGTTCGAGCGCGACGGCAAGCCGTATATCCTGATCGACACCGCCGGCCTGCGCCGTCGCGGCAAGGTGTTCGAGACGGTGGAGAAATTCTCCGTCATCAAGACCCTGCAGGCGATCGAGGACGCCAATGTGGTGGTGCTGGTGCTCGACGCGCGCGAGAACATTTCCGAGCAGGATGCGCACCTGGCGGGCTTCGTGCTGGAAACCGGGCGTGCGCTGGTGGTCGCGGTCAACAAGTGGGACGGGCTTTCCGCCGAGCAGCGCGACGACGTCAAGCGCGACATCGGGCGCAAACTGGCGTTTCTCGATTTTGCCCGCTTCAACTACATCTCGGCGCTGAAGGGCAAGGGCCTGGAAAACCTGCTGAAGGACGTCGAAGCCGCGCACGCCGCCGCCTTCATCAAGCTGTCGACGCCCAAACTCACGCGGGTGCTGGAGATGGCAGTGGAACAGCATGCCCCCCCCAAGAATGGCCTGTTCCGCCCGAAGCCGCGCTATGCCCACCAGGGCGGCAAGAATCCGCCGGTCATCATCCTGCACGGCAACGCGCTGGAAGGGCTGCGCGACGACTACAAGCGCTATCTGGAAAGCAGCTTCCGCAAGGCGTTCAAGCTGCAGGGCACGCCGTTGCGCATCCAGATCAAGGAAGGCGGTGCCAGTAATCCGTACGAAGGCAAGACGCGCGGCCCGATGACCGAGAGCGAGGCGACGCGGATGCGGCGCAAGAAGCGGGTGCGGCGCAAGGTCTACGGCAAAGACTGAATCAGCTAAGTTCAGTTCAGCCAGCGCACCAGATAGAACAGCCTGAAGCCCTCTGACGAACGCGACGGGCCGCTGGCGATGGCCGCATGACGGCCCTTGTCCGGGTCGGCATGCGCCAGCGCCTCGGTTTCACTGGTGTAAACCTCGACCACCCCTTCGGGAAAGCGCTGGCGTTTCTTGCCCGCGGGCGCATAGATCACCACCGCCGAGGTGCCGACGACTTTCGACTCGACATCGGTGAACAGGCTGGTGACTTGCGGCATCGTCAGTGCGTTTTTTTCGGAATGCTGCTGAGCTTGACGACGTGGGCGCTGGGCTTTTCGTCAGAGTAGTGCGGGCGCTCTTCCAGGGTGCGCCCGGTGAGCTTGGCGAGCTCGACTTCGCGGTTTGAAATCACCACCAGGCAGTCCTTGATGCCGAGCACGGTGGCTTCGGTCAAGGGGCTGGGGTTGCCGTCACGCGGCGCGGTGTCGCGCACGATGGAGGTAAGCGTCTTGCGCATCATGCGCATGATGCGCTGTTCGTCGTGCAGGGTTTTATCGATATCCATGGGTCAAGCTCCGAAGCTGCGGCAAAGGTTTCCATTGTCGGCGCCGGGCAGGGCTTCGTCAACGCAAGCCCCTGGCGCGGACGGGGATAAAAAGCCTGACAGGGGGCATAAGAATTATGAACCGACGGCCAGGCCCAGGCTGATTTAAGCTGACAGCCAGAGGAGAAGCCGCATGTCAGACTTGAATACCGCCAATAGCAGTGATGTCCGTGAAATCCGCATCAATCCCATCGTGCCGAGCGAGTCCGTGCTGGTCGCCACTGCGCGCGGCATGCGCCCGAAAAAGGCCGAGGAACTGGCGCCGCGCGATACGCGCAAGCATGTCGAAACCTGCCCGTTCTGCCGCGGCAACGAACACAAGACGCCACCGCTTATTCTGAGCTGGCCGGAAACCGGCGACTGGCAGATCCGCATGGTGGAAAACCTCTACCCGGTGCTGGGCGACGACCGCGAACAGGCCGGCTTCAATTTCGGCCTGCAGCAGACCATCGACGGCTACGGCCGGCATGAGGTCATCATCGACCACCATGAACACGGCATCGCCGTGCACGAAATGGCCGAATCGCACCTGGCGGCACTATTCGGCGTCTACCAGACGCGCATGCGCCAGCTGTTCGAGTCGGACGAGCGGCTGAAATACGTGCTGGTGTTCAAGAACTTCGGCCCCGCCGCCGGCGCCTCGATCCCGCACACCCACAGCCAGGTGATTGCGATGCCGGTGGTGCCGGAAAACGTCGACGCCGAAGTGCGAAACAGTGCCGCGCATTACGCCAAGCACCATCACTGCATTTTCTGCGCGCTGATCGACGAGGCACTGACCTTCGAGGCGACCATCTACGACCGCAACTCCGGTGCGGTGCGGCGCAAGATCAACGTCGGCCAGTACGTGGTCGAGCGCGGCGAGAAGTTCATCGCCATCAAGCCGTTTGCCAGCCGCTACGAGTGGGAGGTGCATATCCTGCCGCTGGCGCACCAGGCGGATTTTCTCGACGTGCGCGGCGAGGACATGGCCGATCTGGCGCGGGTGATGAAGCGCACCATGGCGCGGCTGGATGCCGTCATCGGCGGCGCGCAGTACAACTTTTTCCTGCACTCCGTGCCGCACGACAGCCAGCAGCAGGCCCATGCGCCGAGCTACCACTGGCACCTGGAAATCTGCCCCCGCACCTCGATTCCCACCGGTTTCGAGCTGGGCTCGGGGTTGTTCGTCAACACCATCAATCCGGAACAGGCCGCCGAGCGCCTGCGTGCCGTGACGTTGTGATGGAGGGCTCGCGGCTGGCGATCGGGTTGTAATGGCTTCTGGAAATACTAGGCTGAATAGTGTTTAAGGGGGGGGGGGCTTGAAAGTGGGGCGTCAAATGCCCTGTGCCTGAGTTCAGTGGGCTATCGGAAGCCTCGGCTTTTTTGCATCATTAACGTGAGGGAGGGAGGGAATATCCATGAACGCTCAATATTCTGCTGGAACAGATCAATCCGACGTGGCGAAACAACAGTTGATCAACGATTTCAAGGTGGTGGTCGCTGATGCGGAAGCCTTGTTGAAGGCCACGGCCGGCCAGGGCGGCGAGGCAGTGGCCGCAGCGCGCGCCAAGGCGGAAGCATCCCTCGCCGAGGCGAAAGCCAAAATGGCCGATGCCCAGGCAGCGCTGCTGGTCAGGACCAAGGCCGCCGCCCGGGCGACGGATGAGTATGTCCACACGCATCCGTGGCAGTCCATTGGCGGCGCCGTGGGCGTCGGCCTGGTGATCGGCCTGCTGATTGGGCGGCGCTAGCCTGGCAATGGCTGAGGAATCTCATGCTGCGGCAGGCCTGTTCGAATCCCTGAAAACGCTGTCAGCGAGTCTGGTCGGCATTGTCCGGACCCGTCTCGAGTTGTTGTCCACGGACGTCGCGGAAGAGCGGGAGCACTTGATCTCACTCCTGGTGACGGGACTGGTTGCGCTGTTCTGTCTCGGCGTCGGCATTGTGCTGCTGGCGATTCTGATTGCGGTTGCCTTCTGGGAGTCACACCGGCTCGCGGCGCTGGGCGGTTTGACCGGGGGTTTCCTGGCAGCCGGCGCCGGGGGGGTGTGGCTTGCCATGCACAAGGCCCGAACGCGGCCGAGGCTGTTCGCAGCGAGCCTGGCGGAACTGTCCAAAGACCGGCAACACCTCAGCACGAAATCATGAGTTAAGTGTCGGGCAGCCTGATCGGGTGCCCGAATGCCGAGTCCCGAATGGCTTTTTCATGCCGCGTACCCGTACACCGCGAAGTAATGGCAGGCGGTCCCCGCCATGACGAACAGATGCCAGATGAAATGGCCGTATCGCAGGCGCGCGTCGAGCGCGAAGAAAATCACCCCCAGCGTGTAGGCCAAGCCGCCGGCGACCAGCCACAGCAGGCCGGATGTCGGTACGCGGGCAGAGAGGGGCTGGGCCGCGATCACAATGAGCCAGCCCATCATCAGATACAGCCCGGTGGAGAAGGCGGGATGGCTCATCCGGTTCAATGCCTTCAGCGTCACCCCGGCCACGGCAAGGCCCCAGACGAGCCCAAGCAGCGTCCAGCCCCATGCGCCGCGCAATACGCCCAGGGTGAACGGGGTGTATGTCCCCGCGATGAGGAGAAAAATCGCAGAATGCTCAATGACCCGAAACACCCCTTTGCCACGGCCGATCGGCAGGGCGTGATACAGGGTGGAGGCAAGGTACAGCAGCACCATGGTTGCGGCGAAGATGCTCGCGCCGACAATGAACGCCGCACTGCCTTGCCGCGCCGCCTGCTGGATCAGGAAAGGGGTTGCCGCGAGTGACGCAATCAGCCCGAATCCGTGACTGAGGGTGTTCGCGATTTCTTCCTCGCGCGACTGCGCACGCCTGTTGGTGGCAGACGACAGATCCACGAATATTTATCCCGTCGGTCCAGGGCTCAAGACCCTTCCACGCAGCTGAATTCGTGACTACTTCTTGTCCAGCCGGGTGAATTTCGAGCCTTCAAGCGTGAGGTTGTACATCAGGCCCTTCTGGCCAAAGATGAAGCCGATCACCGGATCCTTGATGTTGGTGGTGTCTACGGCCTTGCCGACGCCGATGTCCACCAGCGCGACGGAACCATCGACGCCCACCTTCCAGCCTTCGCTTTCACGGAATTTCCTGAGGGCGGATTCCTGCGTGAAGATCACCACAATGCTCTTGGCTTGCGCGCCCAGCTGGAACCCGATGGAAGCGGCGGCGGTGCTGTAGTAATCGACGGATTTCCCGCCGACCCGCAGTGCGCCTTCGCCGTATTCGCCGCCCACACCGACCCCGGCTTTGTAGACCTTGGGAAACACCAGCACCCCTTTGGCAATCCCGAGAAAAGCATTGGCTCCTTCGATTTTCTTGAACGCTGCCAAGGCCCGATCGACCTCCCGGTCAATTTCGGCAGCGCTGGCTGCGAGAGCCGGTGTCGCAGCCAGCAACAGGGCCATGAATAGCAGCGCAGGAACAGAAATGCGTAGCGCTGAAACAATGAACATCATGGATTCTCCTTGGTAGCTGCCATTGTTTTCAGTCTAGTGCAGAATGAAAACGGCCCAAGCTCGAAATTGGAATTGATTTTGGCGCCCTGGCCGCTCAGATGACGCAAATCCCATCCAGTCCCAAAGCAAGTCCTGCTCTGGCTGTCGGCCGCATACCCGATCGCACTTGGCTTTGGCCGTTATTTGGCGAACCCGGCCGGCAGGCTTCAGCAACGACGGCAACACAGACGGGCGTGAGTGCAGCAGTTGGGCCTGCTGTCCGGCGCCTTGCTGAAACTTGCCCTGGACTTCACTATGGCGGGTGTTCATGCTGGCCCGCTTGCTTGATGCGATCCGTGCCGGTGACCAACAGCTTGTTTAACAGCCACACCTTGAGTGGAGGGGGAAAAATGAAGTGGAACCATCTTCTGCTGCCGCTATTGGCCTTAACGTCCCTGGCGGAACCTGTCCATGCCGCAGATCCTGCCCCCTGGGGCAGCGCAACCGAGATTGCGCAAACCTACAGCGGGCAGAAAGTGGTGTTCGACACCACGTCAGGCACAACGGCTGGCTTGTCGAGCGTGCTGGACCGAGCCAGCCTGATCAGCGTGCTCAACGGCGCCGATCCCCTGGACAACAAAATCGTGATCGTGCTGCACGGCGGCGCCATTCCGTTTTTTGCGATCAGGAACTATGCAAAGAACAAGGACCTGATGCATCGGGCGCAGAGCCTTTCCGTGGGGGCGGTGGTCGAATACCGGATGTGCAGGGCGGCCGCCCGCCTTCAGGGCCTCCAGCCCAAGGACATCCATGGTTTCGTCAAAATGGTTCCGATGGCCGATGCGGAAATCGTGCGACTGCAGCAGGAAGAGGGCTTTGCTTACCTGCAATAACCGTGCAAAACGGCAGCTTGGGCAATAGCTTGGGTCCGATGCTGCCTGCGGCGAAATCGTGATTTTTTCGCGCTTCGCGCCGCCACGGCGCGCTTCGGGTGCCAAGTTGACGCTAAGGGGTCCGTTTCAGCCGGGTCGCCTGCCCCTGCCCAATCGGAATGGGCTCAAGTTAAGACGGAAGACACCGATTCAGCAGGTATCCGTTCCGGGTGCGCAATCACGATCAATGCGTCACGCCGGACTGTCATGGAGAGAAGATGCCGCAGCAACCTAAAAGCATGGCAGCCTGGCTCGCCTTTTTGGGGCAGGCTGATATTCCTGTCTTAAAGCACACGGCGCGCGAACTCGAACGTCTGCGCGTCGATGAGTCACAGCTCAATGCCCGCAGCATTGCCAATGTCGTGACCGACGACCCGCTGATGACGGTCAAGCTGCTGCGCTATATGCAGACGCACAAGCATCGCAACCAGAAATATGAGCTGGTGGACGTGAAGGAAGCGCTGCTCATGATGGGCCTGGATGCCTTCTTCCGCGAGGTGCCGGCGACGCCGATTTCAGAAGACATGCTGGATGGCCATATCGAGGCGCTGGTGCATCTGCTGCATACGGTACGGCGCGCGCAGCGTTCGGCGCATTACGCATACGACTGGGCGCTGCGCCTGCACGACCTGCATGCGGAAGAGGTCCACGTGTCGGCGCTGCTCTACCATGTCGCCGAAATGCTGATGTGGTGTTTCAACCCCGGGCAGATGCTCGAAATCCAGAAGCGGCTGGCGGCCGACACCACGTTGCGCAGCGCGGATGTGCAGAAACAGGTGATGGGTTTTACCGGCATTGAATTTCAGCGCCAGCTGACGATCGAATGGAAACTGCCCGAATTGCTGCTGAACCTGACGGATCCGGCACAGGCGAATACGACCCGGGTGCGCAATGTGAAGCTGGCGGCCAATCTGGCACGGCATTCCGCCCAGGGCTGGGACAACGATGCCCTGCCGGATGATTACCGCGAGATCGCCGTGTTGCTGCGGATGGAGCCGGACAAGGTGGAAGCGCTGGTCAAGTCGGTCCCCGCTGTCGTTTAACGTTAGGGCGGATTATCCGCCGCCCGGACTGTTCGGATTACGCAGGCCTGGGGATGACGCTTTCTTCCAGTTTGCGAGCGAGTTGCGAAATGGCCCCGCCGGCGGGGCAGCCGGGCGTGGTCTGCATCAGCAACTGGCGCCGCATGATCGCCTGGCGCACTTCGGGGTCGACGGGAATGTCACCCATGTGGACCAGGCGGATCGGGCGGTCGGGCTCGGTGACGACGAAGCGGTCAAGGACCTGTTGCAGCTGATTCGTGATGGCCAGGCCAGAACCGGGTCGGGCGGCCTGGTTGACGACTACGCGCACGATCTGCCGCTGTTGCTGCCCCACCAGCACTTTGATGGTGGCATAGGCGTCGGTGAGCGAGGTCGGCTCGGGGGTGGCGACCATCAGCACTTCGGACGCCAGCGAGACGGCGAACAGGACGACGTCGGAAATCCCGGCGCCGGTATCCAGCAGGACGACATCGTAACGCGGCACCAGACTGCTGATGATGCGCAGGAATTCGTCACGTACTTCGGGTGTCAAGCGCGAATACTCGACCATGCCGGACCCGGCCAGCAGCACGGAAAAACCGCCCGGCGCCGGAAGTATGGCGTCTTCCAGCTTGGCTTTGCCGGTGAACACGTCGTGCAGCGTGGTCTTGGGGTAGAGGTTGAGCACCACGTCGAGATTGGCGAGGCCGAGGTCGGCGTCGAGCACCAGCACCTTGTGGCCGCGTTTGGCCAGCGCCGCAGCGAGGTTGGCGGAGACGAAGGTTTTTCCGACGCCGCCCTTGCCGCTGGTGACCGCGATGACCTTGCCCAGCGGTTTCAGGGGAAGCTTGGCCGTGCTCGGGCGGTTGGCGGTGGGGGTCAGTACATCGTTCATGCGTTTACTCGCTTCGTGGCGTTGCCTTGGGGATCAAGGGGGGCATCGCCCGAAAGATTTCTAATCATGGTCGCCTCATCCGTGGCGATGTGGGCAAACAACAGCCCCTTTTCTTCTGCGCTGACCGAAAGCTCCCTTGGTTGATCCAGGCATACCTGGTTGCGGCCGCCGGATTTGGCGCGGTAGAGCTGCTGGTCGGCGCGCTCGATCCATAGATCGGCGGTGGAGCGTCCCCATTCTGGCGCGTAGGCACCGCCGATGCTGATGGTGGCCTGGACATTGATCTGGGGTGAGACGGACATCGAGAGTGACGCAACGGTTTGGCGAATCCGCTCGGCCACCGCACGCCCGAAAAGGGGCCGGCAGTGGGGCAGGATCACCGCGAATTCTTCGCCGCCGTAGCGGACCACGGTATCCATGGGACGCACGCAGTCCGCCAGGCAGCTGGCAATCGTCTGCAGTATCTGGTCGCCGGCCAGGTGGCCATGGGTGTCGTTGATGGACTTGAAGTGGTCGATGTCCAGCAACAGCAGCAGCACCGATTCACCGGAACGTGCGACGGTTTCGATCGAGCGGTCGAGTATCGAGCGGAGATGGCGGCGGTTGCCCAGCCCCGTCAATGGATCCTTGAGCGAGATCTCGCACAGGCCGTCGATCACGCGCTGCAAATAGCCGGTGGGTGATTCCCCCGCTTCCTGCCGGGTCTCTTTTGCGTCGTGCTTCAGCAGGGCGAGTGCGTCGTCGAGCTGCAGGGCTTGCAGGTCGATCTGGGGGGGCAGGGTCAGTTGGGCCAAAGGGAATTTAAATACCTGGCGTTGAAGTTGGGCAAAGAACCCTGAGAAGAAATGCAACCGTCTTCTTACCAAGTATGTGGGTATTTTCACCGTTGATCAAGCGCAGCCAGGCCGCTCGCGGCCATGCTTTGGGCCATCTCGGGCCGCATCGTGGCCGGGGTGGCTCAAGCGTGACTGCGGCTACAGCAAGTCATGCAGATTGTACGGCCGACGATACATTCTCGGCCTGCGCGACGAAAACGCATGGACGGCCTGCTGATTCGGGCGCCGTGGTGGGATGGGCGTGCCGTTGCGGGCGCGCGATGGTGCTGGCGACTGTTGCGGTCTTCCCGCTCACGGGGTACTGCTGGGACTGCCCGCAGGCTCGTCACTCACATGGCGCCATCGCTGCACGCCGCGACAACCGGCTAAGCCACACTGCCAAAGCTGGGGTCGGTGGCCATGAACGGCGCCTTCAGCCCGGCCAGGCGGCAACTCTGGGCAATGGGTCCGCCCGGAAACAGGGTGTACAGATATTTCAGGCCGCCTTTTGGGTGGAAGTGCTCATCCAGTGCGTCGTGCAATTCGCGCAGGTTGATGACGGTCTCGTCTTCGTGGTGGGCGTAATAGTTTTGCAGGGCGCGAATGGTTTCCCAGTGATCTTCTGCGAGTTCAAGGCCTTCCTCGCGCGCAATGTTGACCGCATCGTCCCGGGTCCAGTTTAGCGGGGCATGGGGAAAATCGGGGTCCGCCGCCGGTTCCTGTATGAGCTTGTTGATGTCGGTTGATACGTGCTGCATTGCAATCTCCTTCAAAGGCATTCAAGAATACATTCAGGGTAGGCCAGCTTCCTCCGGATTCAAGGGTCGTTGGCCGGTCCCGCCGCTTCAGCGAATGGGCGTGCAGCCGTTCTCATTGCCGCCGGTGATTGCGGGAACCGCGTTCAGCATCAAGATGACGAGGCCGGATTTGTAAGGCCGGGAGAAGGGGGATGCATGCCAGTCCAGGACAGGCAACAGGGCACGTGCTTTGGCCCGGCATGCCGCGACGGCAGGGCGTCCGCCATGAAGCAAGACCGTGGCCTGTCTGGCCACGGTCTTGCTTCATGGTCAGGAGGGCATGCGCCCCGGGCTGCTTAGCGCCGACTGCCGCCTCGTGGGGTGGCGCTGCCGCCCGACTGCGGGGTGGCGGTGTCCAGATAACGGTTCACCGTGTCGGCACCGGCCCCCTGGCGCACGAAGTCGGCAAATTCGCTTCCGCTGAGGCCGTCCTCGATGCGGGTGTTGTGGATGTCATTCGGCATCTTGGCCCAACCGGCGCCATTGGGGCTGTTGTGGTCGGCCAGCGCGGATGCCGAGAAAAGGGCGGTCATGGAACCGAGAACCAGGACGTGTGCGATTTGCTTCATGCGTAACTCCTATTCAGATTTGGGTATCCGACATGCAGCTGATTGCATGCGGTAAGTGCATGCTAGAAAGGGAGTGTGGCTGGGCTGTGTCGCAGCAGTTCCAGATTGTGACAGTCTGTGACCGGCTCGCCCATGAGCCGACTATGCTGGGAGTGTCCCTGATCCAGTCAAGAGGTGCCGGCATGGCGAAACGTGCGTATCCGCTGCCCAAAGTCTATGGCCTGCTGGAGCCGGGGCCGGTGGTGCTGCTCACCACTGCCCGCAAGGGCCGGGCCAACATCATGACCATGTCGTGGCACACCATGATGGAATTCGAGCCGCCGCTGGTCGGCTGCGTGATCAGCGGCCGCAATGCCTCGTTCGACACGCTGAGGTCGACCCGGGAATGCGTGATCAATATCCCGACGCTGGAACTGTCGAAACAGGTGGTGGGCATCGGCAACTGCTCCGGCCGCACGGTAGACAAGTTCGCCCGATACAGGCTCACGCCGGTTGCCGCCGCAGAGGTGAAACCGCCGCTGATTGCTGAATGCTATGCCAGCCTCGAATGCCGGGTGGCCGATATCCGGCTGGTCAATCGCTACAACTTCTTCATCATCGAAGTGGTGAAGGCATGGGTCGACACCGCGATCAGGCAGCCGCAGACGTTGCACCATCGCGGCAACGGCGTCTTCGCCGTGGCCGGCGAAACGGTGAGGCGGCGCTCCGCGGCCAAATAGCCGGCCGAATCCATCCGCGCGTGCGGATTCGGCGCCAAGCTCAGGGATAATCCGGCCGCATGAATGCAGTTCCCTACTGGCGCCTGTCCGGTTTCTATTTTTTCTACTTCGCCTTCGTCGGCGCGATGTCGCCGTTCTGGGGACTGTATCTGCAGTCGCTGGCGTTCAACGCGTTCCAGATCGGCGTGCTGATGTCGCTGCTGCAGGTGATGCGGATTTTCGCGCCCAATATCTGGGGGTATATTGCCGACCGCACCGGCCGCCGCACGGCGATCGTGCAGATCGCGGCGATCGGCAGCGTGCTGGTGTTCGCCGGGGTGTTCGTCGGCGACAGTTTCTGGTGGCTGTTCGCGGTGATGGCGGCGTTGAGTTTTTTCTGGAGCGCGTCGCTGCCGCTGGTCGAGGCGATGACCCTGTCCCATCTGGGCGAGCGCACCATCGACTACGGCCGCATCCGCCTGTGGGGTTCGGTCGGCTTCATCCTGATGGTGGTGGGGCTGGGCTATGCCTTCGATACCGTTTCGATCCGCTGGCTGCCGTGGGCGGTGCTGGCAGTGATGCTGGGCATCGTCGCGTTCGCGCGGGTGATTCCCGAGGCCGAGATCCTGCCGCACCCCACCGACCAGCATTCGGGGTGGGATATCCTGAAACGGCCCGAGGTGGCGTCGCTGCTGGCCGCCTGCATGCTGATGGCGGTGACGCACGGGCCGTATTACACCTTCTATTCCATTTATCTGGTCGACCACGGCTACGACAAGTCAACCGTGGGCTGGCTGTGGGCGCTCGGGGTGATCTGCGAAATCGGCATTTTCCTGATCATTCCGCGCATTTTCGCGCGGGTGACGCCGCGCCAATTGATTCTGGCGAGTTTCGCGCTGGCGGTGCTGCGCTTCCTGCTGATTGCCTGGGGG
>JAHJNP010000380.1 GCA_018820745.1 Gammaproteobacteria bacterium | reverse complement strand
CTGCGGTGGCCTTGGGTTTCATCGGCCTGATGGTGCGCTGGTACGAGTCCTACCTGATCGGCGCCGACGTCGGCCATATCCCGGTGTCCAACCTGTACGAGGTGTTCGTGCTGTTCTGCCTCATCACCGCGATGATGTACCTGTATTACGAAGCGCGTTATCAGACGCGCCTGCTCGGTGCATTCGTACTGCTGGTGATTTCCGCGGCGGTCGGCTTCATCCTGTGGTACACCTTCGACCGCGGCGCGCATGAAATCCAGCCGCTGGTGCCCGCGCTCAAGTCCTGGTGGATGAAACTGCATGTGCCGGCCAACTTCATCGGCTACGGCGCGTTTTCCATCGCCGCCATGCTCGGCACGGCCTACCTGCTTGCCGGGCGCGGCATCCTCGCCAGCCGCCTGCCCAAGCTGGAAGTCATCGACGACATGATGTACAAGGCGGTCGCGATCGGTTTCGCCTTCTTCACCATCGCCACCATCCTCGGCGCAATGTGGGCCGCCGAAGCCTGGGGCGGCTACTGGTCGTGGGACCCGAAGGAAACCTGGGCGCTGATCGTCTGGCTGAACTACGCCGCCTGGCTGCACATCCGCCTGGTCAAGGGCCTGCGTGGCCCGATGCTGGCGTGGTGGGCGGTGGTCGGCCTGTTCATCACCGTCTTTGCCTTCATCGGCGTGAACATGTTCCTGTCGGGCCTGCATTCTTACGGAACGCTGTAAGACCGGCAGGTGCGCGCCCTCGGCTTGGCTGCCCGGTTGACGGCCGCACGGTACACGGGTTGAGGTTGACGTTTGATCCGGAACGTCTGTAATGAGTGTTCACGCTTCCCCACAAAATGTGGTTCGCCACTTTTCCCAAGGAGAAGAAATGATGAATACGACACGCAGACTTCTGCTCAGATCAGCGGCGTCGGCCGGGCTGATTGCCACGGCCATCGCGGCCGGCATGCTGAAACCCGGCCGGGTTCTGGCTGACTGGGATAGCGTGGCTTTCTCGGCAACCAAGGCCGCCGATGCACTCGCTGCAATCGGCGCAAGCAGCGCGGCAAGCTCCCGTGACATCGTGGTGAAGGCGCCCGACATCGCGGAAAACGGTGCCGTGGTACCGGTGGAGGTCGTGACCACCTTGCCCGACGTCGAGTCCATCGCGATTCTGGGTGAGAAGAACCCTTTCCCGCTGGTGGCGTTGTACACCCTGTCCGATTTCGACGGCTTTCTGTCGACCCGCATCAAGATGGGGCAAACCGCCAACGTGCGCGCGGTGGTGAAGGCAGGCGGCAAGCTCTATACGGCGACCAAGGAGGTCAAGGTCTCCGTCGGCGGCTGCGGCTAACCCCCATACCCCGGCTCAAGGAGAAAACAATGGCGATTGCAATGCGAATTCGCGCGGGCAACGGTGACATCCGCGTCTTAATGACCCACCCCTCCGAAAACGGGCTGCGCAAGGACGCCAAGAGCGGCCAGCTGATCCCCGCGCATTTCGTCCGCAACATGAGCGTTTCCGTCAACGGAAAAACCGTGCTGGACGGCCAGTTGGGCGGCGGCATGTCGAAAGACCCTTACCACGCGTTCAAGGTCAAAGGAATGAAAACGGGCGACAAGGTGGTCGTCACCGCCGAGGACAACACCGGCGACTCGGGCAGCATCGAGACTCGCGCCAGTTGAGCCGCCCGCCGCAAGGGACGGCGTTCTGGCCGACATGGACACCCCGCGCCGGGCAGTGTACGCTTCGCCCGCTCGCGAAATCGCAGGGCGGAGCCGCACGCGTCGAACCCCTTTGAGGCGGTGTCTTTTGCAGCTGGCAACCATGCACAAAAAACGGTTCTATCTCATCCCGACGGCACTGGCCGCCCTGGCAGCCGGAATATGGCTTGCCCAGACGCGCTATGCCCCGCAAGCGTCAGCGGTTTCCACCGACGCGCTGTGGCAGCTCAGCTTTCCCGATCAACGGGGGCAGCGCCAAACGCTTGCGCAATGGCGGGGTCAGGTCGTGGTGCTGAATTTCTGGGCCAGCTGGTGCGCGCCGTGTCGTGAGGAAATGCCGGATTTTGTCGCCCTGCGCTCGCAATTCCGCCCCAGCGGCGTGGAGTTCGTCGGCATCGCCATCGACAACCCGGCCAATGTCGCGCAGTTTTTGCAGCAGCAGCCGGTCAATTACCCGATTCTGATCGGCGAGGGGGCGGCAAACAGCCTGGCCAGGCAACTCGGCAACCCGAGCGGCGCGCTACCCTATACGATCGTGCTCGACCGCGACGGCGGTATCGTACTGAGCCATCTGGGGCGGCTGCCGCGCGCCACGCTGGAAACGGCATTGCGCAAAATCGGCGCATAGTTGCGATTTAGCGTCAATATCTGGACAATTTCCCCTCATTTACGGCAAAATCGCCGCCATGACGACAAAACGAACCAGCCGCGCAGCGGCCAAATCGGTCCCCGGTCTGCACCCGCACGTGCTGGTTCTGCACGGCCCCAACCTCAATTTGCTGGGCAGCCGCGAACCCGGGCACTACGGCCTCGCCACGCTCGACGACATCAACCGTGCGCTGGTCAGCCGCGGGGAAGCCGCTGGCGCACAGGTCGAGACCTTCCAGAACAACCACGAAGGCGCCCTGATCGACCGCATCCACCAGGCCGCGCACGACCAGGTCGACTTCATCGTCGTCAACCCGGCGGGCTACACTCACACCAGCGTCGCCCTGCGCGATGCGCTGGCGGCGACGGCCATTCCTTTCGTCGAAGTCCATCTTTCCAACATCTACGCGCGCGAATCCTTCCGCCACCACTCGTATTTTTCCGACCTCGCGGTCGGCGTGGTGTCCGGCCTGGGCGCGCACGGTTACGAACTGGCGCTGGAATATGCGCTACGCCACCTCCAAAACAGGACCTCCCATGGATCTCAGAAAACTGAAAAAGCTCATTGACCTGGT
>JAHJNP010000034.1 GCA_018820745.1 Gammaproteobacteria bacterium | reverse complement strand
GCGCTCTTGGCCGAGGACGCCCAGCTGGTGCTGCCCACCTTCGTCAAGACGCACCTGCCGCTGGCCGCGCAGATCATCTTCTACGGCGCTCTGCTGTCGGTGATCATGTCCACCGCCTCGGGCACCCTGCTGGCGCCCTCGGTCACCATCTCGGAAAACATCATTAAGGAAATGATGCCGCAGCACCGCATGAGCCAGAAACAGCTGCTGCTGATCACCCGCGCCGTGGTGGTGGTCTTCGCCGTGCTGGTGGTTTTTTATTCGCTATGGTCGCTGGAGTCCGCAACCAGCATCCACCAGATGGTGGAGAACGCCTACAAGGTAACGCTGGCCACCGCCTTCGTCCCGCTGTTCGCGGGAATCTACTGGAAGCGTGCCAACAGCTTCGGCGCCGGCCTGTCGATCGTGCTGGGCTTCACCGCCTGGATCGCGATGGAGTTCATCGCCCCCGAAGCGGCGCTGCCGCCGCAGTTTGCAGGGCTGATCGCCAGCCTCATCGGCATGCTGGCGGGGTCGCTGGGAACTCGGCCCAGGGGGGCGCCGCTTCCGTCCACGCCCTATTGAGTTCAGCCTGCAGCCCACCCTTGATTGGTTTCATGCCTCCAGGCAAGAATTAAGGCATCGGCCCCGGCAAACCCTGCTGCGACACCCGGCAATAGTCTCCGCCATTGCCTTCAGCAGAGGTGCAGCGCCGGCAGGAGATCTCCGCGACCTCAACGCAGCCAGCGCCGGCTGCTGCCATGCCGGCAAAGCGCGGGGGTGCAGTGGAATGCCGGGCAATGGCGGGGCGGGCGCCACACGGGAAATGGCCGCTTGTCGATATTTTTTACACTTCGATCGCCTTCGAGCTCAAAAGCACGCCACGCAGGCGGGGCGATTAAATGTAAGTCATTGTTTTAGCTTTGCAATATAAATAGGACCAGGGTGCTGGCATGACAGATGCTTAGCATAGGTCAGACGGTGCACTGACAGTATGGGAACAAAAAATCTTTGCATCCGGCGGATCATTACTCGTGTTCATCCAACCTTAAGCGAGGCTAATAATATGTTCACCATCAAACAATCTGTGAAATCCCTGGGGGCACTGTCGGTCCTGGCCGCATCTACCCTCTCCTTCTCCGGCCCGGCGGCAGCGGCACCGCTACCCGCCGGCTGGACCTGCACCGCCAACTGCGGCACCCTGGGCGCGGACGGAGTGGTCACCACCTCCCCCGAGGGCGGCACCTATGGCTACGTGTCCACCAGCGGCGGCGTGGCCGACTCGGGTATCGGCATAGGATCGGAAACCAACGGCTCGCGGGCGCGCACCTCCCAATTTTCGGCCAACGCCGGCGACGATCTGGAGTTCTACTTCAACTACGTCACGTCAGACGGCGCGCAGTACACCGAGTATGCCTGGGTGCGCCTGCTGGACAGCGCCCTGAGCGAAGTCGCACTGCTGTTCACCGCCCGCACCACCACCAGCGGCGACACCGTGCCCGGCTTCGGCTTGCCCGCCCTCGCCGACGGCGTGGTCCTCGACCCCGCCTCCACCCCCATCATCCCCGGCGGTCCGGTGTGGTCCCCCTTGGGTGCTAGTTCCGGCGCCTGCTTTGGTGGCGTTGGGGCAGGTTGTGGCTACACCGACTGGATCGGGATGACGTATGAAATCGCCGCCGCAGGCAACTACTACCTGGAATTCGGCGTGGTGAACTGGCTCGACACCGCCTTCCAATCCGGCATGGCCTTTGACGGTATCCTGGTCGGCGGCGTGCCGATCGATAATGGCATCCCGGAGCCGGCCTCGCTGGCGCTATTGGGTATTGGCCTTGCCGGCCTCGGCGCCATGCGCCGCCGCAAGACAGCCTGATTGCTCCACCGCCCCAACAAAAAGCCGGCGCAATGCGCCGGCTTTTTTACGCTCGCGTTTCAGGTCAGCGCAAGTAGCCTTCGTGCTCGAGCTTGAGCAGGACCTGCTGCACCGCCTCGTCGATGCCGAGATGGGTGGTGTCGATCGCCAGTTCCGGTTTTTCAGGGACTTCGTAGGGATCGGAGACGCCGGTGAATTCCGGAATCAGCCCCGCGCGCGCCTTGGCGTAGAGGCCCTTGCGGTCGCGTGACTCGCAGGTTTCGATCGGCGTCGAGACGTGGATCTCGACAAAGCCGCCCACTGCTTCGATCATGGCGCGCACGTCACGGCGCGTCTGATGATACGGCGCAATCGGCGCACAGATGGCGATGCCGCGGTTTTTCGTGATTTCGGACGCGACGAAACCGATCCGCCGCACATTGATGTCGCGGTGCGCCTTGGAGAATCCGAGTTCGGATGACAGGTGGCGGCGCACGATATCGCCGTCGAGCAGGGTCACGGAGCGCCCCCCCATTTCCATCAGCCGTGCGGTCAGCGCACGCGCCAGGGTGGACTTGCCCGAGCCTGACAGGCCGGTAAAGAACACGGTGAAGCCCTGGCGTTCGCGCGGCGGGCTCTGCCGGTGCAGTTCACTCAGCACTTCGGGGAAGCTGTACCAATCGGGAATTTTCAGCCCGGTCCGCATGCGGCGCTGGAATTCCTCGCCGCTGAGCGTCAGCAGGCGCGCGCCTGCTGGCGCATCGGATTCCGGCAGATGTTCGGCGCGATCGTCCACGTACACCATGCGCGGGTAGGCAATGAGCTGCACGCCGATTTTGTCGGCCAGTTCGGCCACCGGCAGATCGGCATGCTTCCGGGTGAGATCTTCGCCGCGCCGGCAATTGCCGTCCGACTGGTGTTCGCCGCCTGCAATCAGCAGACTGCAGCCATGATTGCGCGCGACGATGGCGCGCAGCAGCAATGCACGGGCGCTGGCTTCGCGCGGCGGCGCCGGCAACAGCGACAGTTGGGTGGTGGCGGCGGGAAAGCGTTCGCGGATGGCGAGAAAGCTGCGCACCAGACCGAAATAACCCGGCGCACCGGTGATGTCCCCGCCCACCTGCGGATGCAGCAGCAGATTGGCCTCGTTTTCGATTGCGCTTTTCAGGCAGAACTCGAACTGCG
>JAHJNP010000379.1 GCA_018820745.1 Gammaproteobacteria bacterium | reverse complement strand
CTCGATCGCCATGCGGATCATGCGCTTCTGCAGCGCAGGCACCGCGGCGTCGCCGACTTCCACCCCGAGGTCGCCGCGCGCCACCATGATGGCGTCTGAAGCATCGAGGATTTCTTCCAGATTTTCGATCGCTTCGGTGCGCTCGATCTTGGCGACCAGCTGGCATTTGCCGCCGGCCGCACGCAGCAGTTCGCGCGCCTGGCGCATGTCAGCGCCGCTACGCGGAAACGACACCGCCAGGTAATCCGCGTTCAGCGCCACGGCAGTCCTGATGTCCTCGATGTCCTTTTCGGTCAGCGCGGCAGCCGACAACCCGCCGCCCTTGCGGTTGATGCCCTTGTTGTTGGACAGGACCCCGCCCTGCACCACCGTGCAGATGATTTCCGTGCCACGGACCTCTTCGACCCAGAATTCGATGCGGCCGTCGTCGAGCAGCAGGGTCACACCGCGCTTCACATCGTTCGGCAATTCCTTGTAATCGAGACCGACGCGGGTCTGGTCGCCCAGCGTGCAGACGGCGTCGAGAACGAAGGTGTCGCCCTTGGCGAGGGTGATCTTGCCGTCCTTGAATTTGCCGATGCGGATTTTCGGGCCTTGCAGGTCGACCAGCACACCGACTGCGCGACCGCGTGCACGGGCCAGCGAACGCACCAGCTCGGCACGGTCGATATGGTCTTGCGCCACGCCGTGGGAAAAGTTGAGACGCACCACATCCAGGCCGGCTTCCATCATCCGATCCAGGGTTTTGGCATCGGAGCAGGCGGGGCCGAGGGTGGCGACGATTTTGGTTCTGCGAATCATTATGTGGGTGAGGCGTAAGGAGTGAGGGATGGAAGGGTAAGGAGTAAGGCGTTAGGGGTGAGGCGACAGGCCTGCGCCCGTTACCTCACCCCTCGCCCCTTACGCCTCATCCACGAAGGGCTCAGCCCTTCGCGCGTTCCTCCAGAATTGCCACGGCGGGCAGCACCTTGCCTTCCAGGTATTCGAGGAAGGCGCCGCCGGCGGTGGAAATGTAGCTCACCTTGTCGTAGATGTCGTACTTCTGGATCGCCGCGATGGTGTCGCCGCCACCGGCCAGGGTAAAGGCATTGGTGTTGGCGATCGCCATGGCGATGGTCTTGGTGCCCTCGCCGAACTGGTCGAACTCGAACACGCCGACCGGGCCGTTCCACAGCACGGTGCCCGCCTTCATGATGATGTCGGCAACTTCCTGCGCGCTCTTCGGGCCGATGTCGAAAATCATGTCGTCGTCGGCGACCTCGCCGGCATCCTTCAGCACGGCAGACTCATTGGCGTCGAATTTCTTGCCGCACACCACGTCGACCGCGATCGGGATAGTCGCGCCGCGCGCGGTCATCTTCTCGATCAGCGACTGCGCGGTCGGCACCAGATCGTCCTCGCACAAGGACTTGCCGACGTTATGGCCGGTGGCCTTGAGGAAGGTGTTGGCGATACCGCCGCCGACCACCAGCTGCTCGCACTTCTCGGACAGCGCTTCCAGCACGGTCAGCTTGGTCGACACCTTGGAGCCGCCGACGATGGCGACCATCGGGCGTGCCGGGTTGGCCAGCGCTTTTTCCAGCGCCTCGAGCTCTTCGGTCAAGAGGATGCCGGCTGCGGCGGTCGGTGCGAACTTGGCGATGCCGTGGGTCGAGGCTTCGGCGCGGTGTGCGGTGCCGAAGGCGTCCATCACGAAGACGTCGCACAGCGCCGCGTATTTCTTGGCGGTCTCGTCGACGTTCTTCTTTTCGCCCGGATTGACGCGGCAGTTTTCCAGCACCACCAGTTCGCCGTCGGCGACCTCGAAGCCGCCATTGACCCATTCGCGGATCAGGCGGATGTTCTTGCCCATCTTTTGCGCAATCACGTCGACCACCGGCTTCAGCGAATCGGCTTCCTTGAATTCGCCTTCGGTGGGACGGCCGAGGTGGGAGGTGACCATCACCTTGGCACCCGCGTTGAGGCAGTGCTCGATGGTGCGCATCGACGCGGTGATGCGGGCGTCGGACGTGACCTTACCGTCCTTGACCGGCACGTTCATGTCGGCGCGGATGAAGACGCGCTTGCCTGCAAGATCGAGATCGGTGACGCGAATGAATGCCATGGTTTGTTTCTCCTGGAAGTAAGGTTTAAGGGTTGGCGCGGGGTTTTAGCCGCGCCAGGCCTTAAGGCTCACGGGACAGATGCAAGAGGCAAGATTCAAGTTGCAAGGAAAACCCTTGTATCTTGCACCTTGCCCCTTGAATCTTTATTTGGCGACGTGCTCGACCAGGCGCAGCATGTTGCAGGTGTAGCCGTACTCGTTGTCGTACCAGGACACGACCTTGACGAAGGTGTCGTCCAGGGCGATGCCGGCATCGACGTCAAAGGTGGAGGGGGCGCTGTTGCCGACGAAATCGGTGGAGACCACTTTCTCTTCGGTGTAGCCCAGCACGCCCTTCATGGCACCGGCGGAGGCGGCCTTCATGGCAGCGCAGATGTCGGCGTAGGTGGCCGGCTTGTTCAGCTCGACGGTCAGGTCGACGACCGACACGTCGGAGGTGGGGACGCGGAAAGCCATGCCGGTCAGCTTGCCTTTCAGTTCCGGCAGCACCACGCCGACGGCCTTGGCAGCGCCAGTCGAGGACGGAATAATGTTTTCCAGGATGCCGCGACCGCCGCGCCAGTCTTTGGCAGACGGGCCGTCAACGGTTTTCTGCGTGGCTGTGGCAGCGTGAACGGTGGTCATCAGGCCGCGCTTGATGCCCCAGTTGTCGTTCAGCACCTTGGCCACGGGTGCCAGGCAGTTGGTGGTGCAGGAAGCCGCCGAAACGATCGCCTCACCGGCGTAGGTGGTGTGGTTCACGCCATAGACGAACATCGGGGTGGAATCCTTGGCGGGAGCCGATTGAACCACTTTCTTCGCGCCGGCCTTGATGTGCGCTTCGCAGGATTCGGTGGTCAGGAAGAAGCCGGTGCAGTCGATGACGATGTCGGCGCCCGCTTCGCTCCACTTCAGGTTGGACGGATCGCGCTCGGCGGTCAGGCGGATCTTCTTGCCGTTCACGACCATATTGCCGCCGTCCACCGCGATGTCGCCGTTGAAACGGCCGTGCACCGAGTCGTACTTCAGCATGTAAGCCAGATAGTCCGGGTCGAGCAGGTCGTTAATCGCCACGATCTCGATGCTGGGGAAGTCCTTCGCCACAGCGCGGAACACCATGCGGCCGATGCGGCCAAAACCGTTAATACCAACTTTGATTGCCATTTGCAGTCTCCAGTGACAGATTGAAAATCTTTGGGGGTCAGGGGTCGGGATTCAGGAGCCAGGGAATGAGCGGCCAAAGGCCGCATTCTCTAAGCGCGGGCGTAGCCCGCTTATCCCCTGAATCCTGATCCTTTTTTACAGAACGCCCTTGACCGCAGCCGCGACGGCCTCGGGGGTGAAGCCGAACTCCTTGAACAGTTCATCGGCCGGGGCGGACTCGCCGAAGTGATCCCAGCCGATCACGGCGCCTTCCAGGCCCACGTACTTGCGCCAGAAGTCGCTGACGCCGGCTTCGACCGCGACACGCGGCAAGCCCTTGGGGAGCACGCTTTCCTTGTAGGCAGCATCCTGCTTGTCGAAGGTATTGGTCGACGGCATCTACACCACGCGAACAGGGATGCCTTCTGCAGCCAGCGCTTCCTGGGCCTTGACGGCCAGGGCGACTTCGGAACCGGTTGCGATGATGATGGCGCGGGCTGAGGCTGCGTCTTTCAGCACATAGCCGCCCTTGACGATGTTGGCCATCGTGGCTGCGTCGCGCACCATGAACGGCAGGTTCTGACGGCTGAGGATGTGGCAGGTGGGGCCATCGGTACGCTCGACCGAATGCGCCCAGCCGACCATCGTCTCCACCGTGTCGCACGGACGCCAGACGTCGATGTTGGGGATCATGCGCAGGGTGGCGGTCTGCTCCACCGGCTGGTGGGTCGGGCCGTCTTCGCCGAGGCCGATGGAGTCGTGCGTGAACACGTGGATCACGCGCTGCTT
>JAHJNP010000378.1 GCA_018820745.1 Gammaproteobacteria bacterium | reverse complement strand
TTCTATCCGTCGCAACTGCTGCACGCCGACGATGCGCCGGGGCCGATGTTCCGCGTGATGAAGCTCAACGAAGCCAGCTTCGTCGCCAACTTCAGCCACCCGCTGCAGGGCCGCATCTTCAGCATCGACAGCGGCAAGAGCGACGTTTCGACCGAGCCGGTCGGCAAGGAGGAGCAGCTGCTGGAATGGAGCGGCATGGAAGCGCAGCAGCAGACGCCGACCGACTTCGAGGGGCCGGATGCATTCAGCCGCGAGGACGAATTCCCCGATACCGAGTTCTACACCGTGGCCCGCAAGGTCACCCACGTCGACGCCGTGTGCGCGCGCCGCATCCAGGCGCTGTACCGCACCGTGCTGCCGGAGAACGCGCGGGTGCTCGACCTGATGGCGGGCTGGCGCTCGCACCTGCCGGACACCGTGCAATCCGCCGTCGGCCTCGGCATGAACGCTGAGGAACTGGACGACAACCCGCAGCTCGCCGAGCGCATCGTCAAGGACATCAACGCCGACCCGACGCTGCCGTTTGCCGACGCCAGCTTCGACGCGGTGGTGTGCACGGTGTCGTTCGAATACCTGACCCAGCCGCACAAGATCGTCGCCGAAGCCAAGCGGGTGCTGAAGCCGGGCGGCATGTTCGTGGTGACGCTGTCGCACCGCTATTTTCCGCCCAAGGTCATCAAGCTGTGGACCCAGCTGCATCCGATGGAGCGCATGGCCTGGGTCGGTACGCTGATCAAAAAAGCCGGTTTCAACAAGGTGGAAACCTACGTCGAGCGCGGCCTCAAGCGCCCCAAGGACGACCGCTACGCCGACAAGCTGACCGAGTCCGACCCGCTGTTTGCCACCTGGGGCGTCGCGCCCTGAGCGGCCAGCCGCGATGGCGCGCACCCTGGTCGGGCTGATCGCGGACACCCACGGCCTGCTGCGTCCCGAGGCCGTCGCGGCGCTGGCGGGCGCGGCGCACATCGTCCACGCCGGCGACATCGGCTCGCGCACCGGCGAGCCGCGGGACGTGCTCGACGCACTGGCGCGCATCGCGCCGCTGACCGTGGTGCGCGGCAACAACGACCGCGCCGGGTGGGCGGCATCGATTCCCCAAACGGCGGATATTGAATTCGAGGCCGTGCGCATCCACGTTCTCCACATCCTGGGCGAGCTCGCCATCGATCCCGTCGCGGCGGGGGTGAATGTCGTCGTGTCGGGCCATTCGCACAAGCCGCATGTGGAAACCCGGGGCGGCGTGCTGTTCGTCAATCCGGGAAGCGCGGGGCCACGCCGGTTCAAGCTGCCGGTCAGCGTGGCCCGCCTGTGGGTGGAAGACGGCCGTGCCGACATAGAGCTGGTTACACTGTTGCAGTAAGTTGTCCTGGACCGAGCCCGGTTGTTGTTTTCGGGCCTGACACACACATTGAACGAGGAGCGCGACATGTTGAAATGGCTGATGGTGGGTTTCATGGCCCTGACCCTTTCCGGCTGCGGCTACAACACGCTGCAGGGCACCGACGAGGACATCAAGGCCACTTGGGCCGAGGTGCTGAACCAGTACCAGCGCCGCGCCGACCTGGTGCCGAACCTGGTCAACGTGGTGAAGGGCTACGCGGCGCACGAGCAGGAGGTGTTCATCTCGGTGACCGAAGCGCGCGCCCGTGTCGGCGCGATCCAGGCGACGCCCGAACTGATCAACGACGAAGCCGCGTTCCAGAAATTCATCGCCGCGCAGGGTGAACTCACCGGCGCGATCTCGCGCCTCTTGCTGGTGGCCGAGAACTACCCGCAGCTGAAGGCCGACGGCCTGTTCCGCGACCTGCAGGCGCAGCTCGAAGGCACCGAGAACCGCATCACCGTCGCGCGCAACCGCTACATCGCCGCGGTGAGAACCTACAACGTCACGGTGCGCTCCTTCCCGTCCAACCTCACCGCGATGGTGTTCGGCTACAAGACCAAGCCGAGCTTCACGGTGGAGAACGAGGCAACCCTCGCCGTGCCGCCGACGGTCGACTTCGGCAAGCCCGCGCCGGCGCCGGCCGCGCCTGCAGGCGGCGACGCCTCCGGCAGCTTGTCGCCCGGCTATTGAGTAGCGGATGAACCGCTTGCTCCGGACGCGCTTCGCGTTTGGCTTTTTGCTGGCGGGTCTTGCGTTGCTCGCCTGGGCCCAGGTCGCAGTGCCGGACCTGTCGCGCCGCGTCACCGACCTCACCGCCACGCTCAGCGCGGAACAAATCGCCACGCTGGAAAATCAGCTCGCCGCCTTCGAGGCGCAGCAGGGCAGCCAGATCGCCATCCTCCTTGTCCCGACCACCCAGCCGGAAGACATCGCGCAGTTCGCTATCCGGGTTGCGGAAAAATGGAAGATCGGGCGGACCAAAGTTGACGACGGCGTGATCCTGATCGTCGCCAAGGACGACCGCACCCTGCGCCTGGAGGTGGGCTACGGCCTCGAGGGCGTGATTCCCGACGCGATTGCGAAGCGGGTCATTGCCGAGACCATCACGCCCTATTTCAAGGCGGGCGATTTCTACGGCGGCATCGCTGCCGGCGTCCAGCAACTGATGGGTCTGATCGAGGGCGAGCCCTTGCCCCTGCCGGCAGCCGCTACGGGCGGAAGTGGCGAAGGCGACGAAGGCGCGCTCGTCCTTCTGGTTGTCGGCGGCATGATCGCCGGCTGGCTGCTCTCCCTGCTGACGAGCCGGCCGGCCGCCGGCGGTATCGCCGCGCTCGGCAGCGGAGCAGTGGGGGCGATGCTGCTGGGGTTCACCCCCCTGTTGCTGTTCATCGCCGTGTTCGTGTTTGCCGGGGTGGCCGGGGGAGGCCGCCGCGGCGGCGGCTGGACCAGCGGCGGCGGCGGATTCGGCAGGGGAGGCGGCTTCGGCGGCGGCGGCTCCTGGGGCGGTGGCGGCGGCGGATTCGGCGGCGGAGGCGCATC
>JAHJNP010000377.1 GCA_018820745.1 Gammaproteobacteria bacterium | reverse complement strand
GCCAGCTTCGGCTACCCGCCGCCTGCCGGCTCCCCGCCCGGCACGCCATCGACGGTGATCGTGCAGCACGTCAGCAAATCGGTGTTTGCAGGACAGCGCATCGGCATCCTCGGCGCCAACGGCCAGGGCAAATCGACCCTGGTGAAGACGGTCGCGCGCACCCTGCCGGTGGTCGCAGGCGAAGTGATCGAGGGCCGCGGCCTCAACATCGGCTACTTCGCGCAGCAGGAGCTCGACGTGCTGCGCCCCGCCGACACCCCGCTGGAACACATGATCCGCCTCGCGCGCGACACCCTCGCCAACGGCGGCGGCGGCCAGTTCAGCAGCCGCGAGCAGGACCTGCGCACGTTTCTCGGCACCTTCAACTTCAACGGCGACATGGTCAAGCAGGCGGTCGGCACCATGAGCGGCGGCGAAAAGGCGCGCCTGGTGCTGTGCATGATCGTGTGGCAGCGCCCCAATCTGCTGCTGCTGGACGAACCGACCAACCACCTGGACCTGGCCACGCGCGAGGCGCTGGCGATGGCACTGAACGAATTCGAGGGCACCGTGATGCTGGTCAGCCACGACCGTGCCCTGCTGCGATCCGTGTGCGACGAATTCTGGCTGGTCACGCGCGGCGGCGTCGAGCCGTTCGACGGCGACCTGGACGACTACCAGCGCTATCTGCTGGATGAGGGCAAGCGCCTGCGCGAAAGCCTGAAAGAGGCCGGCAAGGCAGCCGAGCCGCCCAAGCCGGCGCCACCGCCCGCAGCAGCGAAGCGTGCAGTGCCGAGCGGCAAGCTCAAACCGCTCAGGCAGTCACTGGAAAAGCTCGACAAGAGCATGGCCGCGCTTCATGCGGAAAAGGCTGCGCTCGAAGCGCGCCTGGCCGGGACACTGTCGGTCGAGGCGATTACCGAAACAAGCGGGCAGTTGCAGCACGTCAACGAGGAACTGGCGCGCGAGGAGGGCAAGTGGATGGAGTTGTCGGAGCAGATCGAGGCGCTGGAGGGGACGAGCGCCTAGGCGCACAGGGTTTCCCTCCTCTTCGCAAGCATCCGCTATGCAGCAAAAAGCGCGGACGCATCCACCCAGGGGCCTTTCATGGCCCCTTTTTTATGCCACTCCGCCGCCGATGCGGGCGCTGCGGCGGCGGGTGACGGTGTCGACGAGATTGCGATAGAGCGGGGCGGGGAGCAGGCTGGCGACGAGGTGCTTGAGGTCGCTGGCTTTCCAGTCGGCTTTGCGGAAGGCGCGACGGAACAGGCGGCGGGCGGATTCGGTGTCGTTGCGCCAGTGGCAGCGATAGGCTTCGTGCAGCAGGGGGTCGTAGATCAGTTCGTTGAGGCGGGTGGGGGGAATGCGGGCAACGAATTCGGGGTGATTGCGGGCGAAGTCGCGGCGCACGGCGACGGCATCGAATACCTGTCGCCAGCGCGGGATGCGGGTGTTGCCATGGGGGTGGCGGCGGTGAAACGCCAGTACGTCCGGAACCCGCGCGAGCCGGGGCTGGCGCGCGAGCATCCGCAGCCACAGGTCGTAGTCCATGGCGGTGGGGGTGCGTTCGGAAAACCCGCGCAGCTCGTCGATGAGGGGGCGGCGGACCAGCACGCTGTTGACCGGCCACGGGCCGTGTTCGAGAAAATGGCTGGCCGCTTCGCCGGCGTCGATGGCAGGCAGGATTTTCGGGGCCGGGTCGGTTGCGGCCTCGCCGATGTCCTGCCAGCCGCAATAGGCGATGTCGGCGCTATCGGTCTCGAGTGCGTCGTGCAGCAGACGGAGGGCGTCGGGATGCCAGGCGTCGTCGGCGTCGAGAAAGGCGACGAAGTTGCCGTTGGCGTGGGCGAGCGCTGCATTGCGCGCGACAAACGGGCCGCTGCGGGTCTGGTAGACCAGCTTGATGCGCTCGGGGTGATCGGCAGCCAGCCGTTGCAGGATTTCGGCCGAGCCATCGGTCGAGCCGTCGTCCACCACGATGAGTTCGAACTGGGGATAGCTTTGCCCGAGCACGCTTTCAATCGCCTCGTCCACATAGGGCGCGGCGTTGTGGCAGGGCATGACGACGGAAATCAGTGCGGGGTCAAAGTTGTCCATGGGGGTGTTTCCTGTCCGATTGCCTGCCCGGGTGTCTTCGCCCGGCCAGGACGGCCGGGCGTATTCATGAAGGGATTATGGGTTGAGTCGGCCGGGATGCAAAGCGGCGGCCCGGCCCGTGGGGGGCGGCCCGGGGCGAATGTGCCGCAATACTCCACCGGCTTTGGTTACAATCGGCTGATACGCTTACTCTCGCCGGCTACCCCATGCAAACCCTCACCGTCGGCCTCGGCGACCGCTCCTACCCCATCCATATTGGGGCCGGCCTGTTGAATCAGACCGAACTGATCCTGCCGCATCTGGCACAGAAACGGGTGATGATCGTAACCAACACCACGGTGGCGCCGCTTTACCTGGCGCGGCTGACGGCAACGCTGGAAGCCGGCGGGGTGGCGGCCACGCAGGTGATATTGCCGGACGGCGAGGCCTACAAGAACTGGGAAACGCTGAACCTGATCTTCGATGCGCTGCTGACCCAACGCGCCGAGCGCAAGACCACGCTGATCGCGCTGGGCGGCGGGGTGATCGGCGACATGACCGGCTTCGCGGCGGCGAGCTACCAGCGCGGCGTGCCCTTCATCCAGGTTCCCACCACGCTGTTGTCGCAGGTCGATTCCTCGGTGGGCGGCAAGACCGGGATCAACCATCCGCTCGGCAAGAACATGATCGGCGCGTTCTACCAGCCGAAGCTGGTGCTCGCCGATACCGACACGCTGAAGACGCTTCCCGCGCGCGAACTGTCGGCGGGCTTGGCCGAGGTGATCAAGTACGGGCTGATCTGGGACGCGGAATTCCTCGCCTGGCAGGAAGCCAACATGGACAAGCTACGCGCGCTCGACCCGGCGGCGATCACCCATGCGATTCACCGCTCGTGCGAGATCAAGGCGCAGGTGGTGGGGCAGGACGAGCGCGAAGGCGGCATCCGCGCCATCCTCAACCTGGGCCACACCTTCGGTCACGCAATCGAAACCGGCATGGGCTACGGCAACTGGCTGCATGGCGAGGCGGTGGCGGCCGGCATGGTGATGGCGGCGCAGACCTCGCAGCGGCTGGGCTGGCTCAGCGAGGCGGACGTTGCGCGTACCCGCGCGCTGATCCGCGCCGCCGGGCTGCCGGACGTGGCGCCGGACCTTGGCGTCGATACCTGGCTCGAATACATGGGCCATGACAAGAAGGTCGAAGGCGGAAAGATGCGCTTCGTGCTGCTGAAAAGGCTGGGCGAGGCAGTGATCACCGGCGATGTGCCGACCGATGTGCTGAACGGCGTGCTGACCGCGCCGCACTGAAGGAATCATTGATGGAACCGTTAGCCTCCTACGCAGCGCATTCCAGTCAATCCCGCGGGCGCCGGCACCCCGAAGGCCCCGCCGCGCCGCGCTCCGAGTTCCAGCGCGACCGCGACCGCATCATCCATTCCGCCGCGTTCCGGCGGCTGGAATACAAGACCCAGGTATTCGTGAATCACGAGGGCGACCTGTTTCGCACCCGGCTCACCCACAGCCTCGAAGTGGCGCAGATCGCCCGCACCATCGCCCGCCTGCTGAACCTGAACGAAGACCTGGTGGAAGCGGTGGCGCTGGCGCACGACCTCGGCCACACGCCGTTCGGCCACGCCGGGCAGGACGCCTTGAACGCGTGCATGCGCGAACACGGCGGCTTCGAGCACAACCTGCAGTCGCTGCGCGTGGTCGATCTGCTGGAGGAGCGCTACGCCGAATTCGATGGACTCAATCTCACCTTCGAGGCGCGCGAAGGCATTCTCAAGCATTGCTCACTCCTCAATGCCGAAAAGCTTGGCGACATCGGCGAGCGTTTTCTGAACAAGCAGCAGCCTTCGCTGGAAGCGCAAATCGCCAACCTGGCCGACGAAATCGCCTACAACAACCACGACGTCGACGACGGCCTGCGCTCCGGCCTGATCACGCTGGAACAGCTGAGCGAAGTGACGATCTTTGCCCGCCACCTGAATGAAGTCCGCACCCAATATCCGGCGCTGACCGGTCGCCGCGTGGTCACCGAAACCGTGCGCCGCATCATCAACACGCTGGTCCTCGATCTGGTGAACACCACGCGGATCAACATCAAGCGCAGCGGCGTGCAGACCCTGGACGAGGTGCGTGCCGCGCCGCAGCTGGCAGCCTTCAGCCCCGCGCTGCTCGACGAGCACCGCGAACTCAAGCGCTTCCTGATGCATCATCTGTACCGCCATTTCAAGGTGGCGCGCATGAGCAGCAAGGCGGGGCGCATCATCACCGATCTCTACACCGCCTTCATCGGCGATGCGCGCCTGTTGCCGCCCGAACACCAGGCGCACGAATCGCTGGAGGGCGCGCGCGCCGTGTCCGATTACATCGCCGGCATGACCGACCGCTATGCCATGCGCGAACACCGGCGGATTTTTGCGGTGGAAGAGATCTACGGCTGAGCGTCGTTCCCTGAACCGCCCCTGGTAGGAGCGGTGCCCCCGCCGCGATTTTCGCGCCTCTGCAATCACCACGGCATCGGCCCGGGGGCGGGCCTCCTACCATTCCGGGCAATCCGGCGCGGACGCAGCCCTACATTCTGTAAGCATTTTGTGGACGATCCGTCGCAGGTACATCGGGAGGCAATTGACGTACCCCGCGCCAGGGCTTGCGATGGGGCATTTTCGAGCGCTGGCACGCTAACTGCAAAAGCAGGTTCATCTGCATTCCAACCCAGGAGAAAACGATGAGCGTACTGATCGAACCTGCCGAGCTTCAATCCGCGAGGGCAAGCGAGCCGATGGTCGTGATCGACACCCGCGACTCGAGCGTGTACGCCAAGGGGCATTTGCCCGGCGCGGTGAACCTGCGCGAGATATTCACCTATCTGGCAACCTCCGATCCGGACGGGCTGGATGCGATGAAGGAAAAATTCGCCGAGGCGTTCGGCGCGGCCGGCTTGTCCGGCAAGGAAACCGCGGTGCTGTACGAGGACGCCATGAACACCGGTTTCGGCCAGTCGTGCCGCGGCTATTTCATTCTCAGCTACCTCGGCTACCCGAAGATCAAGGTGCTGCACGGCGGCTATCAGGCGTGGCTGGCGGCGGGCCTGCCGACCAGCACTGAGACGGTGATGCCAATGCCGGCGACGTTCCCGATTCACACTGCGTCCGACGTGATGGTGGACAAGGACGCGATGCTGGCGGCGGTGACGTCCGGCAGCGCGACGCTGCTCGACGTGCGCGATGTCGACGAATGGATCGGGGTGAGTTCGTCGCCCTATGGTCCGGACTTCTGTCCGCGCAAGGGGCGCATTCCCAATGCGCGGTGGATCGAGTGGTATCGCTTGATGAAGCCGGGCGCCGATGGTCCGGTATTCAAGTCCGGACCGGAGGTGCTGGCCGAATGCATGACGGCCGGCATCACGCCGGAGACGCCGGTGATTGTCTACTGCTTCAAGGGCGCACGTGCATCCAATAGTTTCCTTGTCCTCAAGGAGGCCGGCATCAAGAACGTGAAGATCTACTTCGGCTCGTGGAACGAGTGGTCGCGCGATCCGTCGCTGCCGATCGAGGAAGGCTTCCCGCAAATGGCCGGGGCGGTGTACGCCGAGGCCGCCTGATGGAAATGTTCGCGTCCGGCCTGCTTGCCCTGCACCTGCTGGCTGCCGTGGCCTGGGTGGGCGGCATTTTCTTCGCCTACATGGCGCTGCGGCCGGCGAGCATGCTGCTCGACGCGCCGCTGCGCCTGAATCTGTGGGCGGCGACTTTCGGCCGCTTCTTTCCCTGGGTGTGGGGCTTCATCGCCGTGCTGCTGGTCAGCGGGCATGTGCTGATGAGTCAGGCGCCGGCCCACCCCAGCTTGCTGGCCATGGCGGTCATTGGCTGGGTGATGAGCCTGCTGTTCGGCTATCTGTATTTCGTCTTGTTCGCGTCGCTTAAGCATGCCGTGGCAGCGTCCGACACGCCTGCCGCCGCGCAGGCGATGACGCGCATCCGTCCGGTGATGGCGACCAATCTTGCGCTGGGGCTGGTGGCGTCCGCGCTCGGTGCGCTGCATCCGGTCCTGGGCTGATTCAGGAATCCGGCGGCAAGGTGCGCGCCACTACCCAGCAACTCACTTCCAGCGCGCCGGCCTGCTTCAGCGTCGCGGCCAGTTCGTCGAGGCTGGTGCCGGTGGTCATGACGTCGTCGACGAGTGCGATGCGCTGTCCCTGAACCTCGCCCGAACAGGTGAATGCGCCGCGCACGTTGCGGCGCCGCGCGTCGTGCTTCAGTCCCATTTGCGGCGGGGTGTCGCGCACCCGCTGGCAGCTGTCGAGGTCGAGCGGCAGCCCGAGTTGTTTCGCGACCGTGTGGGCGATTTCGGTGGCGTGGTTGAAGCCGCGCTCGCGGATGCGCTTCGCATGCAGCGGCATGGCGATCAGGCGGTCGGGCCGGGGTGCGTGCTCGACAGCCTGGGCCAGGCATTCCCCCAGCGCCGGCGCGATGGCGAGCTGGCCGTTGTATTTCAGGCGCGGGATCAGGCGGTCGAGCGGAAACGCATAGGTCAGCGCGGCATGGGTGCGGCCGAACGCGGGCGGACACTTGAGGCAGGTGCCGCACACCTGGCCGTCTGGCGTGGGGATGGCGCACTGCGGGCACTGTGGCAGGCGGTGCCAGGGCAGGTCGGCCAGGCAGGCTAGGCACAGGTGGCTGGCCCCCGATGTCGCGCCGCACAGCAGGCAGGTGAAGGGGAAGGCCTGCTTAAAAATTGATCGGATGTTCAATTCTGAGGTCGCCCCGATTTGACAGGGGCGGCGGCGCCCCCGAAAATCCGGGCCATGAAAGCCAAACGCGTCATTTCCGCTTCATCCTCCCGCTTCGCCGCACAACTGTTCAACATCATTACCGTCGCGGCGTTGTCGATTTCGCTGACCGCATTGCTGTTGGGCAAGCTGCTGGCCAGCCAGAAAATCGGCTTTTTGCCCTTCGTGCTGTCGCTGCCGCCGGTGATGCTGTGGCTGGGCGCGTCGATTTTTGTCTACGCCAGCATCGCCCACCATCCCAACCCGCGCACCGCCCATTACAACAAGTGGGCAGGCTACCGCTTTTACGGCGTGATGGGCAGCCTGATGGTAATCGGTCCGGCGATCTACGGACTGCTCGATGGCTGGCAGGGGCTGATGCTGGTGCTGGGGTCGGCAGTG
>JAHJNP010000376.1 GCA_018820745.1 Gammaproteobacteria bacterium | reverse complement strand
TGGTACGGGGGCTCAGGTCATAGCGGCCGTCGAAACCCAGCCAGTAGTCGTCGACGTCTTCCGAATCGTTGTCGCGGTAGCGGTCGAAGTCGGCGCCGCCATCGAAGTTTAGCGCGTGCTGCTTCCAGTTGGACTTGAGCCCGAGCGAGGGCGACAGGGTGTAGACCACGTCCTCGGTGACAGCGGTGCGCTCGGCGTAGATGTTGTCATCGTAGGTGGCGGCCAGGCTCAGCTCCGGATAAGCCAGGAACGAACCCCAGGCGATGCCGGGGAATTCTTTTGGCTGGATCGGGAACACGGACCTCATCGGGCGGGTCGCCAGCACCGGGGGAATTGTGGCGGTCGGGGTGCCGGTGCCCTGCTGGGTTCCGCTTGCATTCTGGGTCGGAGGCGGGACCGGCGGGGCACCCCACACGTTGAGCGAGGTGGCACCAAACATGACGGCCATGCACGCGGCCAGCGGCTTCAAAGCAAGCTTCATCGAGACTCCCTGTAAACGGGCATGCGCCGTTCCTGAACGGTGATCGCCCGCCTTTTGTTTTCTGAATTTCAATAAGTTGATGCGAAATTACGTATGAATACTAAATGGGTTATTTGAGCAAGCTGCCGCGATTGACAATCGTCAATCCGGCTGTGTGTCAATTTTGCAACAGGGCGCTCAACCCTGGGCCAGCCGCGCGAGGCCAGCCTGATCGTAGTCGATGCAGTCACCCTTCTCGATGTGGATCAGGCCGCGCCGCCTGAATTCGGCGATGACGCGGCTGGCCGTTTCGGTGGTGATGCCGAGCAGCGCCCCCATGTCCTTGCGGCTCGGTATCGTGGTTTCCGGCTGGGCACTGCTGCAGCCGAGGGTGATCAGCAGCCGCGCCATGCGGGCTTCCGCCGGGCCGGTGGACAGCGCCACGATGAAGTGGTCGGCCTGGTCGACCGAGCGCTGCCAGCGTTGCAGCAGCGCCTGATGCACGCTCTGATTCGTCTGGTCCAGGCGCATCACCACCTCGCGCGGGATGCGGCAGACATCCGCGTCCTGCAAGGCGATGGCCGTATGGTGATACGTCTCGCCCACCAGCGCTTCCATTCCTGCCACATCGCCCGGCCGCAGCAGACGCACGGTGCGCTGGCCACCGTTGGGCAGGTCGACCTTGAGCTTGATGAGCCCATTGCGCAACGTGTAGACATGGGGTGCGGGTTCGCCCTGCTGGTACAGCACCGCATGCTGTGGCGCATTCAGGTTGTCGATGGGCAGCAGCATCGCGTCCAGATCGTGCGCGGACAAGCCCGAGAACAGGACGAAGTTGCGGACATCGCAGACGGCGCACTTCGCGCGGCCGGGCCACCCGGGGTCGGTGCAATTCGGTTTCATTGGACGGCGCCCTCGCCCGGTGGGACACCTGCATGCAGCCGATTACATCGATACATCAAATTCCATTCTTCTTTTTTGAACATTGCTGCCTCATGGGCGCTGCGCGCGCGGCCGGATTGGGCGGCAGCTGTGTATCACAGCATAGTCCTGATTTTCAATGCGAAATATCAATCCCCGCAAATCCGCAGATGCGCGTGGATGCACAGCGGGTGCTTGAAATGCAATTTGCATCATTCTAATAATCGTGCGAATATTTGTTTTATGAATAAACGCCAAACCAAAGACCTCCTCTACGAACAGGTAGCGCTCATCGGCAAGGCGGTGTCCAGCCCCAAGCGGCTGGAACTGCTGGAAATCCTGGCGCAGGGCGAGAAAACCGTCGACGCCCTGGCGGCCGAGGCCGGCATCGACATCAAGCTCGCGAGCGCGCATCTCAAGGTGCTGAAGGCCGCGCGGCTGGTCGAGGCGCAGCGCGACGGGCGCTTCATCGCCTATCGCCTGTCCGGCGAGGACGTCAGCGCGCTGTGGGTCAACCTGCGCACGGTGGCGGAAGAACACCTGGTCGAGCTGAAAGTGGCGATGGACCAGATTTTCGCCGCGCCGGAAAAGCTCGACACCGAAACGCGGCGCTCGCTGATGGATAAGGCGCGGCGCGGCGACGTGGTGGTGATCGACGTGCGCCCGTCCACCGAATACGCCAACGGCCACCTGCCGTTCGCGCGCTCGATGCCGCTCGACGAAATCCGCCAGCGCATCAAGGAGCTGCCGGCCGACCGCGACATCGTCGCCTACTGCCGCGGGCCGTTCTGCATGATGTCCGCCGAGGCGGTGGCGCTGCTGCGCGAACACGGCTACCGCGCGCACAAGATCGCCGACGGCACGCCGGAATGGCAGGCGGCCGGCTTGCCGCTGGCCGCGTCCTGACCCGCATTCGATTCGTACACCATCAAGGAGACGCTCATGTTTTTCCGTCAGTTGCTTGCCAAGGACGCAACCCTGTCCTATTTCTTCGGCTGCGGCTCCTGCCATGTCGGCGTCGCCGTCGACCCGGTGCTCGGCGACGAGGACTGGTTCATCGACGAAGCCGCGAAGCAGGACGTGAAGATCACCCACGTCATCGACACCCATGTGCACGCCGACCATTTCTCCGGCGGCCGCAAGCTGGCCGAGTTGACCGGCGCCGCCTATTGCCTGCACGAATCCAACGCCGCACGGGTGAAATATCCCTTCGAAGCACTGAAGGACGGCCAGCGCATCGAGGTCGGCAACGTCTGGGTCGACGCGCTGCACACCCCCGGCCACACCCCCGATTCGATCTGCCTTGTGGTCACCGACAAGCGCCGCACCGAAACACCGTGGTTCGTGCTCACCGGCGACACCCTGTTCGTCGGCAGCGCCGGCCGCCCCGACCTCGCCGGCCGCGAAGCCGAGATGGCGGGGCAGCTCTACGACACCCTGCAGCAGCGCCTGCTGACGCTGCCGCCCGAAGTCGAGGTCTATCCCGGCCACACCTCCGGCAGCGTCTGCGGGGCCGGCATGTCGGGCAAGCCGATGTCGACCATCGGTTACGAGAAACACTGGAATCCGATGCTGTCGATGGGCCGCGACGCGTTCGTTGCCGCACTGACCGAAACGATCCCGCCGCGTCCTGCAGAAATGGATCGCATGGTCGCCTTCAACCTCGGTAACTGATATGTCGCTCGCTCAGGAAGTGGCCCAAAGGGTGGACGAGTACCGCTACGGCATCCGCCACAACCTCGCCCAGTTTTCGCACCAGCTGGTGCAGGTGTTCTTCGTCGGCCTGACCATCGGCATGTTCCGCACCGTGGTGCCGGCGCTTGCCGAATCCGAGTTCGGCGTCGCCCAGGGCTCGTTCATGATGCTGATGGCCTTCGTCACTGCCTTCGGCTTCGTCAAGGGCACGCTCAACTTCGTCGCCGGGCGGATGTCCGAGCGCATGGGGCGCAAGAAAGTGCTGTTCATCGGCTGGCTGGCCGCTGTGCCGATTCCCTTCATGATCCTGTATGCGCCTTCGTGGGGCTGGATCGTGGCGGCGACCGTATTGCTGGGGGTGAACCAGGGCCTGGCCTGGTCGATGACGCAGACCTCCAAGCTCGACCTCACCAGCGCCGACCAGCGCGGGCTGACCATCGGGCTCAACGAGTTTTCCGGCTACTTCGGCGTCGCGGTCGCCGGCATCGTCACCGGCTACCTCGCCACCGCCTACGGCCCGCGCGAAGGCCTGATGCTGTTCGGCCTGGTGGTGGTCGGTCTGGCCGGGCTGCTGACCCTGCTGTGGGTGAAGGACACGCTGCCGTGGGCGCATGCCGAAGGCAAAAAGCACGCCGCCGGATTGATGACCGGCCCCACGCCGCGCTACCCGACCAACATTTCCGACACGCCCAGCACCTGGGAAGTGTTCACCCTGATGTCCTGGCGGGACGCGCGCATGGCCTCGGTCAGCCAGGCCGGACTGGTGGAGAAATTCGTCGACGCGCTGGTGTGGGTGTTCTTCCCGGTCTACCTCTACCAGCATGGCCTTTCGCTCGCCGGCATCGGCTGGGTGGTCGGCGTGTACGGCTTCGTCTGGGGTCTCTCGCAGTTCCTCACCGGCCACCTGTCCGACCGCATCGGCCGCAAGAAGCCGATCGTCTGGGGCATGTGGCTGTGCGGCGCCGGCGTCGCGCTGGTGCTGCTGGGCGAAGGCGAACTGTGGTGGTCGTTCGCCGCCGCGGTGATGGGCTTCGGCATGGCGTTGCTGTACCCCACGCTGTCCGCCGCCGTCTCCGACATCGCCCATCCCAACTGGCGCGGCTCGGCGATCGGCATTTACCGCTTCTGGCGCGACCTCGGCTACGGCATCGGCGCGCTGCTGCTGGGCGCGGTGGCCGCGCTCGCCGGCGGCATCGAGGCGGGCTTCTGGTTCACCGCCGCCGCCATGTTCGTTTCCGGCCTCGTCGTCCTGCTGGCGTGCGAGGAAACCCATCCGCGCCTCAACCCGGCCGAAGACTGATTTTTTACAAAGAGCCCACCATGAACAAAGTCTTGATTGCCCTGTTCGCCAGCCTCGCCTTGCTTGCCGCGCCGGTCCATGCGGAAGAGAACCCCGCCGTGGTCGACGCGCTGTCCGGCTACCTGGACTTCGCCGAATACGGCAGCAGCCTGATCTGGCCTGAACAGATCCCGAAGGAAGACTGGAACAAGGTCTTCATCGTCGATGCGCGCGATGCCGCCCAGTATGCGAAGGCGCACATTCCCGGCGCGATCAACATCGACTGGCGGCAGGCAGTGGCTCGCCGCGCCGAGCTGCCGAAGGATCGCATGGTGGTGATGTACTGCAACTCCGGCTCGCTGTCCGCCCAGGCGGTGTTCGCCCTGCGTCTGCTGGGCTATGAAAACGTCAAGGTGCTGCAGGACGGCATCGAAGGCTGGAAAGCGAAGGGCGGCTTCGACGCCCACGCCCGCGCCAGCAAACCGGCCGGGCACTGAATCTGCGGTAGGGCGTGTTTCGCCGCCTGAGCTCGGGCTGCTCACCAATTCGGACAGCGCTGATGTACGGGATAATGAATGCATGAGTCCCAAGAAAAAGCTGTTCGAGCAATTCGCCCGTGTCGCCAAATCGCTGGCCAGCCCGAATCGACTGGAATTGCTGGAGACGCTGGCACAGGGCGAGAAGAGTGTGGATGCCCTGGCCCAGGCAACCGGCATGTCGGTCGCCAATACCTCGCATCATCTCCAGATCCTGCGTGACTCAGGCCTGGCCGAATCACGCAAGCTGGGATTGCAGGTGATCTACCGCCTGTCGGACGATCAGATTCCGACCTTGATGGGCTGCATCAGCCGCATCGCGGAGAAGCACCTGGCCGAGGTGGAACGCATTGTGCGCGAGCATTTCGATACGCGCGACGCACTGACGCCCGTGGGACGTAATGATTTGATGGCCCGGGTCAAGGAGGGCGGGGCCATGGTCATCGATGTGCGGCCTGCTGCGGAATACCAGGCCGGCCACATTCCCGGTGCAATCAATATCCCGGTGGATGAACTGCCACAACACCTGGAGGCGCTTCCGCACGAGCAGGAAATCGTCGCCTATTGCCGCGGGCCCTACTGCATGTTGGCCTACGACGCCGTGGCAACCTTGCGGGAAGCGGGTTATCAGGCGCGCCGCCTTGAAGACGGCTTTCCCGAGTGGAAGGCCGAAAGCCGCCCCATCGATAGTGGAAAGCCGGATTCGCAGACGTAACCGAGTTCAGCCCCGCTAAGGAAGCGTTGATTGATTCTGTCATCGCGAGCACCCGGAGGGCATAAAGCCCATAGGGCCGTGGCGATCCAGCGTTCGTTGATTCCGCTGGCACTTGTGCCCTCTGGGTATTCTGGATTGCTTCGCTGCGCTCGCAATGACAAATAATGTGAATCTCCCTAAATAATTCATTGACATGTCGGCTTGTTGTGCCACTATTCAAGCATTCGTTTGAATTATTGATTAGGGCTGACATGGACTTTCTTGCAATTCTCGCCGGCACGGCAACCGGCATCGTGCTGGGTCTGTTCGGCAGCGGCGGTTCCATCATCGCCACGCCGGCGCTGCTTTATCTGCTCGACGTGGCGCCGAAATCAGCCATCGCCATGAGTCTGGGCATCGTCGCGGTGACGGCAACGATCGCCGCGCTGGACAACTGGAAACGCGGCAATGTGGATGTGTCGGTAGCGGCGGTGTTCGGCCTGTTCGGCGTGGCCGGCACCTACGCCGGGGCACGCCTCGGCGTGGTGACGCCGGTGACGATCCAGCTCACGGTGTTCGCCCTGGTGATGTACGCGGCGGCCTGGCGCATGCTCAAGCCGGCCCTGCTCGCCGTTCCTGCAGGCGGAAATGTATCGATGTCCGGCAATGTGGCGGCGCTGCCGTGTACCGGCCTGTTCTCCCCCTGCATGGCCCACATGGCCCTGCACGGCATCGGGGTGGGCGTGCTCACCGGCTTCGTCGGCGTCGGCGGCGGCTTCCTCATCGTTCCCGCCCTGGTGCTGCTCTCGCGCATCCCCATGAAGATCGCGGTCGGCACCTCGCTGGCCATTGTCGCCGCCAAATCCTATGCGGGCTTCGCCGGCTACATGGGCGCGGTGCCCATCGACTGGGCGCTGATGGGCGGGTTCACCGCCGTCACCGTGGTGGCCAGCTTCGTCGGCACCCGGATCGCACACCGCTTTTCACAGGATGCCCTGAAGCGCGGCTTCGCGGTGTTCCTGCTGTTCGTCGCCAGCTACATTTTGCTGAAAAGCGTCATTGGGGGGTAAGCATGGATTTGCATGTGCGCGTCGTCTCCCAGCATCCCCCCGGCGGACGATGCACACTCTATGCGGCTTATGCAGCGGTGCTGAACGCCTGCCTGGACGCCCGGATTGAAGTTGTAATGAGCACCGAGCGGGACGCCCATGGCTCGGGTTTCCCTTCCCTGTGGGTGAACGGGCTCCCTGCCCAGCCGGCGGACGGGGTGATCCTGATGCCGGCAGACCTGTGCGCGATCCTGGCGACCACCGGGCTGGACGGGAAGGCCTTGGCTGGCTTGGCCGAGGCGCTGGAAGCCCCGCTGGAACGTATGATGGAATCCTCGTAGGCCCCGTGTGCCTACAAACCCTTTTTTGTACGTAGTCTTATGTTGACCTCGCCCCGCGGCAACATCCTGATCCTGGCGCTGAGCCAGGCCTTGATGCTGTCCGCCATTGTCCTGTCGATGGCGCTCGCCGCCATCCTCGGCGCCATGCTCGCCCCCGACAAGGGACTGGCGACGCTTCCCGTCGCGGCCATGGTGATCGGCACTGCCATCGCCTCGCTGCCGGCGGCCATGCTCATGCGCCGGGCGGGCCGCCGTCCGGGTTTCCTGATCGGCGCGCTGCTGGGCGTCGGCGGCAGCCTGCTGAGCGCGCTGGCGCTTTACCGGAGCGACTTTGCCGCCTTCGTCATCGGACATTTCCTGCTGGGCAGCTACCAGGGCTTCGCCAATTACTACCGTTTTGCCGCCATCGAGGCCGCCGGTCCGGCCCATGCCGGCAGGGCCATTTCCCTGGTGGTGGCCGGCGGCGTGGTCGCGGCCTTCCTCGGTCCCCAGCTCGGAATATGGGGACGCGACTGGATCGGCGGGCAGATCTTTGTCGGCTCCTACCTGGCGCAGGGCGTTCTCAGCCTCATCGCGCTGGTTTTGCTCTCCCGCCTGCGCCTTCCCAAAGTGGCCGCTGTCGACGACGGCCCTGCGCGCCCGCTGCGTGAAATCCTGGCCCAGCCCGCCCTGCGGGTGGCAATCTTCGGCGCCGCCATCGGCTATGCCGTCATGATCATGGTGATGACGGCGACGCCGCTGGCGATCCTGGGCTGCGGCCTGCCGGGGTCGGACGTGACGCCGGTGATCCAGTGGCACGTGGTGGGAATGTTCGCGCCGTCCTTCTTTACCGGAATCCTGATTACACGCTACGGCGCACCGCGCATCATGCAGGCCGGGTTCGTCCTGCTGCTCGGCCACGTCGTGCTGGCCCTGTCCGGCGTCGAGTTCATGCATTTTCTGTCGGCGCTGATCTTGCTCGGCGTCGGCTGGAACTTCGCATTCATCGGCGGCACCGCGCTGCTGACCCAAGCCTATCGGCCCGGCGAGCGGCTGAAGGTGCAGGCGGTGAACGAATTCGCCGTCTTCGGCCTGGTGGCGGCGGCCACCCTGTCGGCGGGATGGCTCTACGACCGCTTCGGCTGGGTGACGCTGAATCTCGCGGTGGCGCCCCTCCTGCTGGCCGCGCTGATTGCGGTCATCGGCATTGAGCAGCAATTCCGCCGGCTGGCGGCGGCATCCGCCTGAAAATCGCAACAACCGGGTTTCCCAATGAACACTGCCCCGATTTACCTCGACTGCAACGCCACCACCCCGGTCGATCCGCGCGTGCTGAAAGCCATGCTGCCGTATCTCGCCGTCCACTACGGCAACCCGTCTTCCGATCATGTGCCTGGCCGGCACGCAAAGGCCGCGGTGGACGCCGCGCGCGCCGAGGTGGCGGCGCTGATCGGGGCCGCGCCCGCGGAAATCGTCTTCACCGGTTGCGCGACCGAAGCCAACAACCTGGCACTGCTGGGCGCCGCGCGGGCGGCGCTGCCCGGCGGACGCAAATTATTGGTGACGTCCGCCATCGAGCACCCCTCCGTGCTGCAACCCCTGCGCCATCTGGAACGGCAAGGCTGGGCATTGACCGTGCTGCCGGTGGATGCGGCCGGCAGGGCGCAAATGGATCGCGCGGCGCACGCCATCACGCCGGAGGTGGCGCTGGTGTCGGTGATGCTGGCCAACAACGAGACCGGCAGCCTGCAGGCCGTGCGCGCGATCGCCGATCTCGCCCATGCCGCGGGTGTGCTGATGCACGTCGATGCGGCCCAGGCCGTCGGCAAGGTGGCGGTGGACGTGCATGCGCTGGGCGCCGACCTCCTGACCCTGGCCGGCCACAAGTTTTACGCGCCCAAGGGCGTGGGGGCCCTGTATGTGCGGGCGGGCGTCGCCATCGAACCGATCCAGGTCGGCGCCGGCCACGAACACGGCCTGCGCCCCGGCACCGAGAACGTGCCGCACATCGTCGCCCTGGGCGAGGCGGCGCGGCTGGTGAGGGCCACGCTGGCGCAGGACGCCGCACGCATGGCAGTGCTGTGCGACCGCCTGCACGGGCGGCTCGCCGCCGCTATTCCCGGCCTGCAGCTCAATGGCCACCCGACCGAACGCCTGCCCAACACGCTCAACCTTTCCTTTCCCGCCGTAGCCGGGTGGCAGTTGCTGGACGCGGCCCCCGCCGTGGCCGCGTCCACCGGGTCTGCCTGCCATGCCGGCGAGCATGCGGCGAGCGGCGTGCTCGCCGGCATGGGGCTGACGCGGGAAGCCGCCGCGGGCGCAGTGCGGCTGTCGCTGGGGCGGTTCACGACCGAGGCCGAAATCGACAGCGCGGCCGCAGCCTTGATCGGCGCCTGGCAGTCGCTGGCGGCATGAACCCCGCCGACTACGATGCCTGGTACGCTACCCCGCGCGGGCGCTGGATCGGCGAGACCGAATACGCGCTGGCGGCGCGCCTACTCGCGGCCCGGCGGGGCGACAGCCTGCTCGACGTCGGCTGTGGCACCGGCTGGTTCACCCGCCGCGCCGCGGCAGACGATCTCGTCGCCACCGGGCTCGACCCCAATGCCGCCTGGCTGGATTACGCGCGCGCCCACAGCAGCCCGGCATTGAGCTGGGTGGAAGGCGATGCGCGCGACCTGCCGTTTGCCGACGCCAGCTTCGATCACGTGCTGTCGATCGCCGCGCTGTGCTTCGTCGACGATGAGCGGCAGGCCGTGGCCGAGGCCGTGCGGGTGGCGCGCCACCGCTTCGCCATCGGCTGGCTCAACCGGAGCAGCCTGCTGTACTGGCAAAAGGGGCGGGGCGGCGGCAGCGGCGCCTATCGCGGCGCCCGCTGGCATACCGCAGGCGAAGTGCGCGCGCTGTTCTCCGGCTTGCCGGTGCGCAACCTGAAGCTGCGTTCGGCCATTTTTCCGCCTTCCGCAACGCGCTCGGCTCGCTGGCTCGAGCAGGGCGTGCCCAGTGTGCTGCCGTGGGGCGGGCTGTTGCTGGCAACCGGCGAAAAGGCCTGATTCGCTACTGTCCTTGCGCTTGGGGAGGGGTTACGGGCGGTGTGCCGGCTTGCGCGCGGACGCTGGGTGCGGGCGCGTCCGTCTCTGGCGACAGCGGGTGCGGCCGCTCCAGGGCGTAGCCCTGGGCGTGATCCACGCCGAGCTCTTTGAGCAGGGCAAGAATCGGTGCACTCTCTGCGCATTCAGCCACGGTTTCGATCGCCATCACGTGTGCCACCCGGTTGATCGCCTCGGCCATGGCGCGCGTCAGGCGGTCTTCGGCTAGGGTGCGGATGAAGCTGCCGTCGATCTTGAGAAAGTCCACCGGCAGTTGTTTGAGATAGGCAAACGAAGACATGCTGCTGCCGAAGTTGTCCAGGGCGAACAGGCAGCCCTCGCGTTTGAGCGCCCGGATGAACTCAGTGGCGCGGCTCAGGTTGGCAATGCCCGCAGTCTCGGAAATCTCGAAGCACAGCATGTCCGCCGGCACGCCGTGCTCGGCCAGCAGGCCGCACACGAATTCGGCCAGGCGCTCGTCCGCAAGCGAACTCGCCGAAAGATTGATGGCGAAGACCGGTCGCTCGGCCACGGGCGCGTGGCGCTGCTGCACGGCGTGGCGGCTGATCACCTCACGCACCACCCAGCGGTCGATGGCAGGCATCAGGTTGTAACGCTCCGCTGCCGGCACGAAGGCCATCGGTTCAACCACCCGCCCCTCTTCGTCCAGCAGGCGCAGCAGGATCTCGTGGTGCGGGCGGCCCTGGCCGCGCTGACCAAGCGGCGCGATGACCTGCTGGTAGAGGCGGAAGCGGTTGGTGTCGAGGGCATGGGTCAGGCGCGTCACCCATTGCATTTGGGTGTACTGCTGCGCGATCAGGGCGTCGTCCGGCTGGTATAGGTGCACCCGGTTGCGACCCTGCTCCTTCGCCGCGTAGCAGGCGGCATCGGCGGCGGCGAGCGCGGCGGATACGCTGCCGATGGTTGCGGACAGCGGCACCAGGCCGATGCTTGCGCTGACCGAGAACGGCTTGCCCTCCCATACGAAACGATAGTCCTGCGCCACGTCGCGCAACGCCGTGGCGATGCGCAGCGCCTGGTCCAGCGGGCAGTGTTCGAGCAGCACGCCGAACTCGTCGCCGCCCAGCCGCGCCAGGGTGTCTCGACCGCGCAGGCACTCATGCAGACGCGCCGTGATCTGTCGCAGCAGTTGGTCGCCCGCGGTGTGGCCGCAGGTGTCGTTCACCACCTTGAACCGGTCGAGGTCGAGATAAAGCAGCGCGTACGCCTCGCCGTCTCCCCGCGTCTCGACGAGCATCCGCTCCAGCCGGCGCTCGAACTCCTGACGATTGATAAGGCCGGTGAGCGCGTCGTGTGTGGCCTGGTACGAAAGCTGGTGCCTCAGGGCCTGCGCCTCGGCGACGTCGCGGAACACCACCACCGCACCACTGACGCGTTCCGCCTCTTGCCCCGTTTCACGCAATGGCTGCGCCGAATATTCCGCCGGGAACGAGCTGCCGTCCTTGCGCCAGAGCAGTTCCACCAGCCCCTGGGTCGGCTGACCCTTGCGGAAGGCATCGTAAACAGGACATGTCTCGGCCGGGTAGGCGCTGCCATCGGCATGGGTGTGGTGAATCAGGCTGTGCGTCTCGCGCCCCAGCAGTTCGTCGCGGGCATAGCCGAGCATCGCCAGCGCCGCCTCGTTCACGAAGGTGCAGCGCCCCTCGCTGTCGAGCCCATAGATCCCTTCGCCGGCCGATTCGAGCAGTAGCCGGAAGCGCGCCTCGCTGGCGCGCAAAGCCCGCTCGGCCTGCCAGCGCTCGTCGATTTCTTTCACCAAGTTGACGTTGGCCGATCTGAGCATCTCGGTCTGTTTTTCCAGTTGGCCGGTGCGTTCGGCCACCAGTATCTCAAGATAGCTGCCGTGAAATTCGAGCTCCGCCTCGCGCTGCTTGTCTTCGGTGATATCGATCAGCACACCCTGCAAGCACAGCGGTGCGCCAGCCGCGTCGTGCACCACGCGGGCTTCATCCAGGAACCAGCGCGGCTCGCCGGCGCGCGTCAGCAGGCGATACTCGCAGCGCAGGGGCTCGGCGGTTTCGTAGCTGTGGGCGAAGGCCGCGAGCACCCGCGCCTGGTCGTCCGGGTGGATGCAGTTGAGCACGCCGTCCGGGTTCGCCAGCCATTCGTCCGGAGAAAACCCAAGCCGCTGTATCTGCGGGCTGACGTAGAGCAGGTTGCCCGGCACATCCAGCGCGGCGGTGAAGGTGATCGCCGGAATCTGTTCGACCAGGCTGCGATACCGGGCCTCGGCAGCGTGCAGCTGTGCTTCCGCTGCGCGCTTGTCGGCGTGCGCCTGGCTCTCGCGCAGCACGCGCTGGATCACCGTCGGCAGCAGCTTGAGGTAATCGCCCTGGCCGTCCTTGACCAGGTAGTCGCGCGCGCCGCGGCGCATGGCGTCGACGGCAATCGCGATGTCCTGGGCCCCGGTCAGCAGCACCACCGGCACCGGCAGCTCGCCGCCGTCAGCGGCGAGCTCGGCAAGAAACTCCACGCCGTCCATGTCCGGCAGGTGGTAGTCGAGCAAAATCAGATCCGGCGCCTTGGCGTGGGCGCGCTGCAGCCCGGCGCGCGCCGTGTCGACTTCCTCCACTTCGAATACGTAGCCGGGCTGCGCCGCCAGTGCGCGGCGGCAGGCGAGCCGATCGACGGCGTCGTCCTCGACCAGCAGGACGCGCACGGTGACGTGGCTCATTGCGGCAACTCGGAGAGCGTCCAGTAGGTGTCGATGGCGCGCACCGCTTCCACGAACTGCCGGTAGTCCACCGGCTTGCGGATGTAGCCGGCCACGCCAAGATCGAAGCTGGCCACCTTGTCCTGCTGCTCCTCGGAGGTGGTGAGCACCACCACCGGAATGCTTCGGAGTGCGGCATCGTGCTTGGCCACTTGCAGGAACTCGATGCCGCCCATTACCGGCATGTTGAGGTCGAGCAGGATGATGCACGGCATGACCTGCCCCGGCTGGCGCAAATAGGCCAGCGCCTCCTCACCGTTTTCCGCCTGCACAAGGGGGTTGGTCACGTGCAATTCCTTCAGGGCGCGGCGCACGGTCATGGCGTCCACTTCGTCGTCTTCCACCAGCATGATTGCCTTGCACGTTGTCTTCAATTGAGCTGCTCCTGATAGTTTGTGCCGCCGCGCGGCAAGGTAAAGAAAAAGGTGCTGCCGGCGCCCGGCTGCGATTCGATCCACACGCGCCCGCCGTACATCTCGACGATTTTTTTCACCAGCGACAAGCCGACGCCGGTGCTTTCCACCCGGTCCTTGGGCGCGAGGGTCTGAAACAACTGGAAAATCCGCTTGAAGTGCCGCGTCTCGATGCCCGGACCGTTGTCGCTGACGCTGAATTCCCACTCCTGATCGTGCCCCACGCAGCCGACGCGGATCAGGCCTTCGGGCTTGTCCAGATACTTGATGGCGTTGGACAGCAGATTCTGGAACACCTGCAGCATGCGCGTGCGTTCGGCGCGAACCGTCGGCAGGTCGGAGGCGACCTCGACATGGATGTGCGGCGGCGGTGCGAGCATCGCCAGTGCTTCCTCGACGATCTCGTTCACATCCACCGCCACCACCGCCTCGCGCACGCGGCCGACGCGCGAGTATTGCAGGATGCCGTCGATGAGGCTGTCCATACGCCGCGTCCGCTGGATCAGCAATCGCAGGTGCTCCTTGCCTTCGGCGTCGAGCTTCTCAGACTGGTCGGTGCTGATCCAGTCCGCCAGCGAGCCAATGGCACGCAGCGGCGCCTTCAGATCATGGGAAACGACATAGGCGAAATTCTTCAGCTCCTCGTTCGCGCTCTCCAGTTCGCGAATCAAGAGCGCCTGACGCTCTTCCGCCTGCTTGCGCTGGCTGATGTCGTGCACCAGGCCGGTGAACATGCGACGGCTGCCCACCCGCATTTCGCTCACCGACAGCTCGATCGGAAACGTGGTGCCGTCCTTGCGCTGCGCGACCACCTCGCGGCCGAGGCCGATGATGCGCTTCTCGCCGGTGGCGAGATAGTGCTCGAGATAGCCGTCGTGCGCTTCGCGATAAGGGGAGGGCATGAGCTGGGATATGTTCTTGCCCAGCACTTCGTCCCGCGCATAACCGAACAGGCGCTCGGCGGCGGGATTGAAGGAGTCGATGGTGCCGCGCTCGTCGATGGTGATGATGGCGTCCACCGCCGTCTCCACGATGGCAGCGAGCCGCGCGCTCTGCCCAGCCAGCGCTTCTTCGGCCCGCTTGCGGCGGGTGATGTCGTGCACCGTCGCCAGCACAAAACCGCCTTCCAGCGGGCTCAGGCTGACGTCCGCCGCGAATTCGCTGCCATCCTTGCGCAGGCCGTACAGTTCAACCCCGCTGCCCATCACCCGGCTCCCCGGGTGCGCCGTATAGTCCTGGCGCTGGGTGACATGGGTGGCGCGAAAACGCGGTGGAATCAGAACTTCGACCGACAGCGCGAGCAATTCGTCCCGCGTATAGTCGAACAGCGCTTCGGCTGGCGTGTTGGCCAGCACGATGCGTCCGGTCGAATCGGTGATAAGCATGGCATCGGCTGCCGATTCCAGCAGCCACAACAGGCCTTTTTCTGCCAACGCTTTTATGTAAGTTCTCCCCAGGCGTTCCGGGCTGTCAGGAGGACAGCCTGATGCCTACTTTATTATGTTGAGCAATATACATGCCGCCTTGAACGGACGCTATCTTTGGCTTTGGCGCAAGCATGGTATTTAATCAGGATTGTCTTTTCAGAAGTTAAACTCATAGGCCGGTTACTGGCAAGGTCGTGTAAAAACCAGATTTCATCCGGAAAGCGGCCGGGTCAGGCTGGCCCGGCAGGTGCGTCTGGATGAGATGCTTCGGCAGGTGGAATCGGCGTGGCGAGTATCTTGTCGATGCGCTTGCCGTCGAGGTCGACCACTTCCAGCCGCCAGTTTTCCCAGGTCAGCACATCGCCGGTCTGCGGCAATTCGCCGGACAGCCACATCACCAGCCCGCTCAGCGTGTGATAGCGCTTCCGGCCTTCTTCCGGCAATTGCTTCAGCCCCAGCCTGTCCTTGAGTTCGTGAACCGGGATGAGGCCGTCGAGCAGCCAGGAGCCGTCCCCGCGCTGCACCGCCCAGGCCTCGTCCAGCCGGCGCGGCTTGAATTCGCCCGTGATGGCCTCCAGCACGTTGCGCAGGGTGACCATGCCGTTGATCTCGCCGTACTCGTCGATGACCAGCATCAGGTGGGTGTCGGACGCGCGGAACTGCTCCAGCAGATCGAGGCCGCTGAGGCTTTCCGGCACGAACACGGCCGGCAGCAGCGCGTCGGTGAGGCTGGGCGCCGCGCCAGCCAGCGTCGCATCCAGCAAGCGCTTGGTGCTGAGGATGCCCAGCACCTCGTCGAGTCCGTCGCGGCAGACCGGAAAGCGCGTGTGGTCCGATTCGGCCATGCGCCGCAGGTTGTCTTGCAGCGGCAGCGCGGTGTCGAGATACACGATGTCGGCGCGCGGCACCATCAGCGATTCGATCGGGCGGTCGTCGAGGCGGAACACGTTGCGCACCATCGCGCGTTCCTGCTGTTCGATCACGCCGATTTCAGAACCTTCCTGCAGCAGGGAGTGGATTTCCTCCTCGATCAGGCCCGGCAGCTCAGGCGGACGCTTGCGCAGCAGACGCAGCAGGCGCAGCAGCCGCAGCAGGCCATCGGTCGACAGCGACAAGAGGCGCACGAACGGCTGCGCCACCCGCGCCAGCAGCAGCATCGGCCGCGCCACCCGGCAGGCAATGCGCTCG
>JAHJNP010000033.1 GCA_018820745.1 Gammaproteobacteria bacterium | reverse complement strand
CGCACCGCCAAATTTCTTCGACAAAATGGTGGTGATCGCCGCGGTCAAGGTGGTCTTGCCGTGGTCAACGTGACCAATCGTGCCAACGTTTACGTGCGGTTTGGTCCGCTGGAATTTTTCCTTAGCCATTTCAAGTACCCTATATAATCAAAATTATTTCTTGGCGATCACTGCTTCAGCGATGTTCTTCGGTGCTTCGGTGTAGTGCTTGAATTCCATCGAATAGGTCGCACGGCCCTGCGACATCGAGCGCAAATCGGTGGAATAACCGAACATCTCGGCGAGCGGCACTTCCGCCTTGATCGCCTTGACGCCGCCGACGTCGTCCATGCCCTGGATGATGCCGCGGCGACGGTTCAGGTCGCCCATGACGTCGCCCATATAGTCTTCAGGCGTTTCCACTTCCACCGCCATCATCGGCTCCAGCAGGATCGGGCTGGCTTTACGCATGCCGTCCTTGAAGGCCATGATCGCTGCCAGCTTAAATGCCAGCTCGGACGAGTCGACATCGTGGTAGGAACCGTCAAACAGCGTGACTTTCACGTCAACCACGGGATAACCCGCAAGCACGCCGTTATTCAAAGCCTCACGCAGGCCCTTTTCGACGGCGGGAATGTATTCGCGCGGCACCGTGCCACCCTTGATGGCATCGACGAACTCAAAGCCCTTGCCGGTTTCGTTCGGCCCCATCTTGATCCAGACATGACCATACTGGCCCTTGCCGCCCGACTGCTTGACGTGCTTGCCTTCCTGCTCGATTTCCTTTTTGATCGCCTCGCGGTAGGCCACTTGCGGCGCACCGACGTTCGCTTCCACGCCGAACTCGCGGCGCATCCGGTCAACCAGAATCTCCAGGTGCAACTCACCCATGCCGGACATGATCGTCTGGCCACTCTCTTCATCCGTACGGACACGGAAGGACGGGTCTTCCTGCGCCAAACGGCCCAGGGCGATACCCATTTTTTCCTGATCGGCCTTGGTCTTCGGCTCGACCGCAACGTGGATCACGGGCTCGGGGAAAATCATCCGCTCGAGCGTGATCGGGTCACTCAAGTCGCACAGCGTATCGCCCGTCGTGACATCCTTCAGACCGACCGCTGCGGCGATGTCGCCCGCGCGCACTTCCTTAATTTCCTCGCGCTGGTTGGCATGCATCTGAAGAATGCGACCCAAGCGCTCCTTACGGCCCTTGATCGGGTTGTAAATCGTGTCACCCGATTTGACCACACCGGAATAGACACGGAAGAAAATCAACTGGCCCACATAGGGATCGGTTGCAACCTTGAACGCCAGCGCCGAGAATTTCTCATCATCGGACGGCTTGCGCTCACCAATGGTATCGTCGTCCAACTCGCCCTTAACCGGGAGAATGTCGGTAGGCGCAGGCATGTACTCAACCACAGCGTCCAACATGGCCTGTACGCCCTTGTTCTTGAATGCACTACCACACACCATGGGCACAATTTCGCTGGCAAGGGTGCGTGCACGCAAACCCGACTTGATATCCGCTTCCGACAAGTCACCTTCCTCGAGATATTTGTTCATCATCTCTTCGGAAGACTCCGCCGCCGCCTCCAGCATGGTCTCACGCCATTTCTTGCAGGTCTCAACCAGATCCGCCGGAATGTCGCGCAAGTCGAATTTCATACCCTGACTGGCCTCATCCCAATAAATCGCTTTCATACGAACGAGATCAACCACGCCTTCAAACTTTTCTTCCGCACCAATCGGAACCTGAATCGGGATCGGGTTCGCCTTCAGACGCAGACGCATCTGATCATAGACTTTGAAAAAGTCTGCGCCGGAGCGGTCCATCTTGTTCACAAATGCCAAACGCGGCACCTTGTACTTGTTTGCCTGGCGCCACACTGTTTCGGACTGCGGCTGCACGCCACCCACGGCGCAATACACCATGCAAGCGCCATCCAGGACGCGCATGGAACGCTCCACTTCAATCGTGAAATCGACGTGACCCGGCGTATCAATGATATTGATCCGATGCTCAGGGTAGCCGCCGTCCATGCCCTTCCAGAAACAGGTCGTTGCGGCCGATGTAATCGTAATGCCACGCTCCTGCTCCTGCTCCATCCAGTCCATGGTGGCCGCGCCATCATGAACTTCGCCGATTTTGTGCGACACGCCCGTGTAAAACAGGACGCGCTCGGTGGTGGTGGTCTTGCCGGCGTCAATATGGGCCGAAATGCCGATATTGCGATAGCGCTCAATAGGAGTCGTGCGTGCCACGTTAATTACCTGCCAATTTTATGCGTTGAGATTAGAAACGGAAATGCGAGAAGGCTTTGTTGGCTTCAGCCATACGATGCACTTCCTCACGCTTCTTCACTGCGCCGCCACGACCTTCGGCCGCGTCCAGCAATTCACCCGCCAAACGGGCACCCATGGACTTCTCCCCGCGCTTGCGCGCGGCATCCTTCAGCCAGCGCATCGCCAATGCGGTACGGCGACTTGAACGCACCTCAACCGGCACCTGGTAGTTAGCGCCACCGACACGACGGCTCTTCACCTCGACCATCGGACGGGCATTGTTCAGCGCAACGCCGAACACTTCCAGGGGGTCCTTGCCCGACTTCTGGACAATCTGCTCGAACGCGCCATAGACGATGCGCTCTGCAACCGACTTCTTGCCACTGGACATGACGACGTTCATGAATTTCGAAACCTCCTGATTACCGAATTTCGGATCAGGCAGGATTTCACGTTTGGGGACTTCGCGACGACGGGGCATATTCCTGTCTCTCTCTAGTTAAGCTTTTTTCGGGCGCTTGGCGCCGTACTTCGAACGCGACTGCTTGCGATCCTTGACACCCGCGGTGTCCAGGCTGCCGCGCACGGTGTGGTAACGCACACCCGGCAAGTCCTTGACCCGGCCGCCTCGCACCAGCACCACCGAGTGCTCCTGCAGGTTATGGCCTTCACCACCGATGTAACTAATAACCTCGAAGCCGCTGGTGAGCTTGACCTTGCAAACCTTGCGCAAGGCGGAGTTCGGTTTCTTGGGCGTCGTGGTGTACACGCGGGTGCATACACCGCGGCGCTGCGGGCAGGCCTTCAAGGCCGGGACCTTGCTCTTTTCCACTGGCGCCTGACGCGGCTTGCGGATCAGTTGGTTAATCGTTGGCATGTCAAAAATTCCGAAAAATTAAGGTAAGCGTATTGTTTCTAAAACAAGCGGGACGGCTATACGCCGTCCCGGGCTAGAGTCCTGCGCTTCCCGGCAAACTTGAGGCCGGAAAAAGACGCGTGATTCTAGGGGAGGGGTCGCCCTCTGTCAAGCAACTTCCTGATTCTCGGTAGGGTTCACGTCCCCACCCTCGATCAGATGCTCGGCCCCCAGGTCTTCCCCGGCAGCCTGTCGGCGCCGGGTATTGTGGTAGGCCAGACCAGTGCCTGCCGGGATCAACCGTCCGACAATCACGTTTTCCTTCAGCCCGCGCAGCTCATCGCGCTTGCCCATGATGGCCGCCTCGGTCAGGACACGCGTGGTCTCCTGGAAGGAAGCCGCCGAGATAAAGGAATCGGTCGACAGCGACGCCTTGGTAATGCCGAGCAGAATCGGATCGTAGACCGCAGGCTCCTTGCCGGCCGCCACCATGTCGTCGTTGATCTGCAGCACTTCCGAGCGCTCGACCTGCTCGCCGGGGATGAGGCCGGTATCGCCCGGATCGGCGACTGTGACGCGTCGCAGCATCTGGCGCACGATCACCTCGATGTGCTTGTCGTTGATCTTCACCCCCTGCAGGCGGTAGACGTCCTGCACTTCGTCGGTGATGTAGCGCGCCAGCGCTTCCACCCCCCGCAGGCGCAGGATGTCGTGCGGATCGACCGGGCCGTCGACGATGATTTCACCCTTCTGGACGATCTGGCCGTCGTGCGCCGTCACGTGCTTTTCCTTGGTGATCAGATACTCGTTCGCCACCCCGTCGAGGTCGGTGATGACCAGACGCTGCTTGCCCTTGGTGTCCTTTCCGAAGGAGACCGTTCCGGTAACTTCAGCCAATACGCCGGCATCTTTCGGCGAACGCGCCTCGAACAGCTCGGCCACGCGCGGCAGACCCCCGGTAATGTCGCGGGTCTTCGAGGTTTCCTGCGGGATGCGCGCGATCACATCGCCCACCGCCACGTCCTGGCCATCCTTCACCGTGATGATGGAACCGATCTGGAAGGTGATATTGACCAGCGTTTCAGTCCCCGCCAGCTTGAGCTCATTGCCGGACTCGTCCAGCAGCTTGACCTGCGGACGCAGGCCTTTGGAGGCGCTGCTGGCCTTGCGCTTGGGATCGATCACCACCAGCGTCGACAGGCCGGTGACATCGTCAAGCTGCTTGGCCACGGTGACGCCTTCCTCGATGTTCTCGAAGCGGATGCGTCCGGCGTATTCGGTGATGATCGGACGGGTGTGCGGATCCCACGTCGCCAGCACGGCACCTGCTTTGATCTTGGCGCCATCGGTCACCATCAGCGTCGCGCCATAAGGCACCTTGTGGCGCTCGCGCTCGCGGCCGCTTTCATCCGCGATGAGAATCTCGCCGCTACGCGAAATCGCCACCGGCTCCTTGCGGGCGTTGGTCACGTAACGCATGGTGGCGGTGTACTGCACCGTGCCATTGGATTTTGCCTCAAGCTGGCTGGCCGCCGCGGCACGCGAAGCGGCGCCGCCGATGTGGAAGGTCCGCATGGTGAGCTGGGTACCCGGCTCGCCGATCGACTGTGCGGCAATCACGCCGACTGCCTCGCCGACGTTGATCAGATAGCCGCGGCCCAGGTCGCGACCGTAGCACTTGACGCACAGGCCGTAGCGCGTTTCGCAGGTCAGCGGCGTGCGCACCTTGACCTCGTCGATGCCGAGCGACTCGATCGTGTCGACCACGTCTTCGACGAGCAAGGTGCCAGCTTCGTACACGGTTTCCTGGGTTTCCGGATGAATGACATCGCCCGCAGCGACGCGACCCAGAATCCGCTCGCGTAGCGCTTCCACGACTTCGCCGCCTTCAACCAGCGCCTTCACCACCAGACCATTTCGGGTGCCACAATCATTTTCGGTCACCACCAGATCCTGCGTTACGTCGACCAGGCGGCGCGTCAGGTAGCCGGAGTTCGCGGTTTTCAGCGCGGTGTCGGCCAGGCCCTTGCGTGCACCGTGGGTCGAAATGAAGTACTGCAGCATGTTCAGGCCTTCACGGAAGTTCGCCGTGATCGGGGTTTCAATGATGGAGCCATCCGGCTTCGCCATCAGGCCGCGCATGCCCGCCAACTGGCGAATCTGTGCCGCGGAACCGCGCGCGCCCGAGTCGGCCATCATGTAAATCGAGTTGAACGACTCTTGCGTGACTTCCTTCCCGTGGCGGTCGATGACCTTCTCGCCGCCCAGCTGGCCCATCATCGCCTTGGCCACTGCATCACCGGCGCGGCCCCAGATGTCGACCACCTTGTTGTAGCGTTCGCCCTGGGTCACCAGACCCGACGTGTATTGCGATTCGATCTCTTTCACCTCGGCTTCGGTCGCACCCAGTATCTGGCTCTTCTCGTTCGGGATCAGCATGTCCTTGACCGCAATCGACATGCCCGCACGGGTGGCGAAGGTGAAGCCGGTGTACATCAGCTTGTCAGCGAAAATCACCGTCTCGCGCAGGCCGCAGCTGCGGAAACTGGCGTTGATCAGCTTGGAAATTTCTTTTTTCTTCAAGGCCTTGTCAACAAAGCTGAACGGCAGCCCCGGCGGCAGTATCTCGGACAGCAACGCACGGCCGAGCGTGGTTTCCACCCGCTTGACGGTTTCCACCCGGTTCTTGTCCTCGTCCAGGGTCACTTCCTTG
>JAHJNP010000375.1 GCA_018820745.1 Gammaproteobacteria bacterium | reverse complement strand
GGCGAGGAACAGCTCTTCGGCATCGGGTGCGCGCCGCGTGACCCGCACGCTGACGCCGATCACGATGAGCAGATAGACCGCGACGACTGCATAGTCGATTGTTGCCAGTCCCTGCATGGGAACGCGTCTCCTCCTTTTGTGCGGCGGGATCGCCCGCGCGATGCTACCCGGTCAGACATTTTTCTTGTATGCCTGCAGCGGCATGCGTGTCCGGCCGGGGTTGATCCGGCGGTTTACCAGCGCATGGTCAGCCAGCGCTTGGACTTGACGTCGACGTAGCCGACGGTCGCCTTCTTGAAATTGAGATCGACGAACAGTTCGCAGCGATACTCGCCGTGACGCCAGCACATCGCCACGCTGCTGTCGTTGGAGTACATCAGGTGGAAGACACCGTCGAAAGCGGGGTAGCTGCAGCGGAATTCCATCAGCTTGAGCAGCCGCCGCACCACCGGCGCCTTGACCGCCTCGTCGACCTCATCCAGCGTGTAGCGGTGCCGGTTGATGTCGCGCAACTCGCCGGTGGCTTCCATCAGTTCGAGATCGTTGCTGCCGGCGAGCAGGCCCACGTAGTAGACCTGCGGAATCCCCGGCGCGAAGAACTGGATCGCGCGCGCGGCGATATACGCGTCGTCGTTGCGCTTGAGCGCGTCGTAGTAGGTGCAGGTGAGCTGGTAGATCGCGCCGACGCTGTGCACGTTGGCGGCCGAGCGACGCAGGATGGGATCGGCGCTACGCTGGCTGACGTTGTCGACCACCGCCTGGATTTCCGCTTTGGGCAGGATGCCCTCCACGTCCGGAATGCAGATGCCGTCGTGGGTGTCGAGCACGGTGAGCTGGTTGCGCGGACACATGCGCAGCCACTGCTTGAGGTAGACGCTGTTGGCGTCGAGCAGCGAGTAGAGCAGCAGCGGCGCCAGCGCGAAGCCGTACGGATGCATGCCGTGCAGCGCGATGGCGTACTGGAAGCTGGAATGGTCGTGCACTTCCGGCAGCGTTTCGGCGCCGTTTTCGCGCGCCACACCGTCGATCCATTTGAGCAGGTCGTAGACGTCCGGCTCGACGAGGAAGCAGCTGGTGCCGATTTTCTTGGTGGTGTAGCCGAAGGCGTCGAGGCGAAACAGTTTCACCCCGCGCGCGGTGAGGAACTTGATGTAGTCCTCCATCAACGCGTAGGTCTTGGGCGAGTTGAAGTTGAGGTCGATCTGGTGTTCGGTGAAGGTGCACCAGACCCGGCCGGTGGTGCCGTCGGCGAAGGTGATCTCGCGAAACGGTTCCTTTTCCTTGCGGATGTGGATGCGCGCCAGATCGTCCGGCGAAATGGGGCCGAGCTGGTCGACATGCACGAACAGGTCGGCGTGCTCCGATTCGTAGCCATGGGCGATGAAATCCTTGAACTCCTCGGATTCATCTGAAATGTGGTTCAGCGTCAGGTCCAGGCACAGGTCGAAGCGGCTGGAGATTTTCTCGATGTCGGCCCAGGTGCCGTACCTGGGATCGATCTCCTTGTGGCTGAGCGGCGAAAAGCCGCCATCGGCATTCGACGGGTAGGGCGGCAGGATGTGCACGCCGCCGATCACGCGCGAAAAGTGCCTGTCGATGATCGTGTACAAATCTGCGAGATTGTTCCCCATGCGGTCGGGGTAGGCGATCAGCTGGATCTGGTTGCGTAGCGTCATTGGTTTTGAAGGGCTCTTGATTTGGATAGCGGTGGCGGGGAAGCGCCTGGCAAGGTTGGCGGAGGTCAATTGGTCCGCGTTTGGGGCGGAATGTTCCGATGCCGTGCCGATGCGTCGTGCTGGGCAAACCGGCAGCGGATTCGATGGGCCTGGAAGGCGCGCATGCGATAGGGTAACCCACTCACCCCGAGACCACCTGCCGGCACCCGGCAGACGACCGGCCGCCGCGGTTTCCCCGGCGCGCCGCTCGTCGCCGCCCGGCACGGGCTGCGGATCGACTACACACACGGTGCGGCGGCGGCAGGTCGCGCAGTTGGGCTGATGCACTCGTGCATCAGCCCCGCGAAAATATTACGAAGAATCGAATGAAAACCGGCTCGCGAAGAGCCGGTTTTCATTGAAACGGCAGCAGGATTCGGCTGCCGCAGGGCGGACTTACCAGAAGCGGTACCAGGCCTTGCCCTCGGTGCTGACGCCCTTGGCATACTGGCTGTCGGGGAAGTTCAGCGTCAGCACGCGCTGCGCATCGTCGCGCAGGTCGGTGAGTTCCAGCTTGTCGTAGGCCACCACCATGATCGCCAGCGCCTCTTCCAGCGCGGGGGCTTCAGGATAGGTTTTTAGCACTTCCTTGGCGCGGTTGGCGGCAGCCACCCAGGCTTTGCGTTTCAGGTAATACTTGGCGACGTGCACCTCGTTGCCGGCCAGCGCGTTGACCAGGTATTTCATGCGCGCGGTCGCGTCGTCGGCGTACTTGCTGTCGGGGAAGCGGGTGACCAGCTCCTTGAAGGCGAGGAACGCGTCGCGTGCGGCCCTGGGGTCGCGCTCGCTCAGGTCCTGATTGACCAGGTTGCCCAGCAGGCCCAGATCGTCGTTAAAATTCGCCAGGCCCTTGAGATAGTAGGCGTAATCCACGTTGGGGTGATTGGGGTGCAGCTTGATGAAGCGATCGCACGCGGCGATGGCGGAAATCGGCTCGTTGTCCTTGTAATAGGCGTAGGCTACTTCCAGTTGTGCCTGCTGCGCGTAGCGGCCGAAGGGGTAACGCGACTCCAGCGTTTCGAAAAGCTTGACGGCGCGTTCGTAATTGCCGCTGTTGAGATTATCCTTGGCTTCGGCATAGATCCTTTGCGCCGACCAGCCCGCGGTTTCGTCCTTGACCTCGGGTAACAGGCCGCAGCCGCCCAGGGTGAGTGCGGCGGCCAGCAGCAAGCTGCCCAGCACCCGACTGAATGTATTGGAACCGGAAGAACATTGCTTAAGCATGGAAAAAGACACAGAAAATTCGTCGAGTGATTATAAGGGAAATCCGGAGGGCGACATCCGCAAGCTGGTGATCCCCGATGAGCAGGGCGGTCTGCGCCTCGATCAGGCCTTGTCTGCCCTGCTTCCCGAGTTTTCGCGCAACCGCATCCAGAACTGGATCCGCGCGCGCAGGATCTCGGTGGACGACGCCTTCGGCACCACCCGGATGAAAGTCAGCGGCGGCGAATCGGTGCGGGTCGAGATCGAGCCCGACCCGAACGCCACCCCCGATGCGCCCGAGGCCATTCCGCTCGATGTGGTGTTCGAAGACCCGGTGCTGCTGGTGATCAACAAGCCGGTCGGCCTGGTGGTGCACCCCGGCAGCGGCAACCGCCAGGGCACGATGCTGAACGCGCTGCTGCACCGGGTGCCGCAGGTGGCCGAACTGCCGCGCGCCGGCATCGTGCATCGGCTCGACAAGGACACTTCGGGCCTGCTGGTCGTCGCCAAAACGCTGAAATCGCACACCGACCTGGTACGCCAGCTGCAGGCGCGCACCGTCAAGCGCGAATACCTGGCGCTGGTGTATGGCGAGGTCGACCATGGCGGCACCGTCAATGCGCCGCTGGCGCGCGATCCGCACAACCGCACCAAGCGCACCGTGCACACCATGGGCAAGGAAGCGGTCACCCATTACGAAGTGGTCGAGCGCTTTCCCGGTGTCACCCTGCTGCGCTGCAAGCTGGAAACCGGGCGCACCCACCAGATTCGGGTGCATATGCAGCACATCGGCCATCCGCTGGTCGGCGAATCGGTTTACAGCGCCAGCCGCCGCAGCCACATGAAGATCCCGTTCCCGCGCCAGGCGCTGCACGCCGAACGGCTGGGTCTGATCCACCCGGTCACCCAGGAATTCATGCAGTGGGAATGTCCCTTGCCGCCGGATTTCGCCTCGCTCCTGCAAGCGCTGCGCGACGACACCGATTGGGTCAAGTGAGTCCGATCGTCCCCGAATGGCCCGCCCCTGCCCGGGTAAAATGCCTGATGACCACCCACTCGGGCGGCTCAAGCAAGGCGCCCTGGGCCGGTCTCAACCTCGGCGACCATGTCGGCGACGATCCCGCCCATGTCGCGGCCAACCGCGCGCGCCTGCGCCGGCAGCTGCCTGCCGAGCCGGGCTGGCTCCGTCAGGTTCATAGCGCCCGCGTGGTTGAACTCGGGCGCGAGCCGAACCGGGAAGCCGACGCCGCATGGACCCGACAAGCGGAACAGGTCTGCGCCGTCCTCACTGCCGACTGCCTGCCGGTGCTGTTGTGCGACCGCGCCGGCAGCGTCGTTGCTGCCGCGCACGCCGGCTGGCGCGGGCTGGCCGACGGCGTGCTGGAAGCCACCGTCGCCGCGATGCAGGTGCCGCCGGGCGACGTTCTTGCCTGGATGGGCGCCGCCATCGGCCCGCAGGCGTTTGAAGTGGGCGACGAGGTGCGCCAGGCATTTGTCGCGCAGCATCCGGCGGCCGCTATGGCCTTCCTGCCGCACCCCGCGTCAGTCCCGGGCAAATGGCTTGCCGACATCTACCAGCTCGCGCGCATCCGCCTCCAACACGCCGGCGTGCAGGCGATTTACGGCGGCGGGCGCTGCACCTTCAACGAAGCCGACAGTTTCTATTCCTATCGTCGCGACGGCGTGACCGGGCGCATGGCTGCCTTGATCTGGCTGGAATGAGCCGCCAAGGCAGCGCTGAATCGTTTCTGCTTCGCCATTGCGAGCGCGAGCGAAGCGCGGCGGGAAGCAATCCAGCGTATTGATCAAGCGGGCATTTCTGGATTGCTTCGCTGTGCTCGCAATGACAAATTAATCAGCGGTTCCTTAAAGTGTTTCCCTGGAAATCTTCCCGCACCCGCAGGTAGCGCGGAAATCGTGGCAGGCCGTTTTTTGTCAGGTTCTGATAGCGATAGGTGATGCGGGTGCCAAGCGGCGGTGGCTGGCGGCGTAGCGCGTCGGTCAGGCCGCTGCCGATGCGGAAGCGCTTGCCGTCCGGCATTTCCATGGTCAGGGCGCCGGTCATGCCACGGTATTTTCCCTTACCCGCTACGTAGCCGACGACGACGGCCTCGGTGTCCTGCCACGGCTTCAGCTTCAGCAGCGCATCGCTGCGGCCGGCGATATAGGGCGCGTCGGCGCGATGCAGCATCAGGCCTTCGCCGCCCGCGCACATCACGGCATCGAGTTGCTTCATCAGCGTGGCGCGGTCGGCCACGCGCGTCTGCCCGACGGCCTGCAGCCAGGGCACGCCGGCCTGTGCGATGATTTCCTGCATCAGCCGGATGCGTTCGCTGAAATTGCCCGCCGCGCCGGGCAGCTCGAAAATCAGGTAGCGTACCTGCCGCCATTCGGCATCCACCGGTTCGATTTTGCGCACCGCCCCCGACAGCGCATCAAACTGGTCGCGCCCGATCCAGAGTTCGCCGTCCAGCGGCTGCGCCGGAAAACCCGCAGTAAACCACCCCGGTGCGGGAACGCTGCCGCCGCCGCGAAAGCGCAGCGTACGGCCGTCCCACTGGGCGCGCACGCCGTCGAATTTCTCGCTCACCCAGTATTGCGTGACGTCGACTTCTGCGGCATACACCTCGGCCAGCAGCATGGCCGGGGCGGGGGGTGGCGAGTCGCTCCAGGCCGGCTGCGGGAGCCATACGGCCCACGCCAGCGCCAGTGCGGCCAGTGTGTGCTTCAGTCCAGCCATTTCTGCAGGAACTGCGCGTGACCCATGGCGGGGTCGAGCTGGTAGGCGGCAAAGCCGAGTCGGTGGTACAGATTGCGTGCGGGCGCATTGCCATCCAGCACTTCGAGCGTGAGCTTGCACGCGCCGCGTTCGCGGGCGATGGTCTCGACTTCGGCGAACAGCCGCGCCGCAATGCCGCGTCCGCGGTGGCTGGACGCAACCACCACGTCGTGGACATTGACCAGCGGGCGGCAGGCGAAGGTGGAAAATCCCTCGATGGCGTTGACGAGGCCAACCGGGGTGTCGCCGTCGAACGCCAGCACGCTGAAGATGAAGGGGCGTGCGGCGAGTTCGTTGAACAGATTGGCGCGGGCGAAATCGCCGAGCGGTTCGCCGCCGCCCGCCGGATCGCGTGCGTATTGGTCCATCAGGTCGAGCAGCGCGGCGGCGTGCGCCGGGTCGTCGTAGCGGACGCGAACGACCTCGATCATGGCTTGATCACTGGGTATCGATGCGCATCGACAGGTCCACCGCGCGGATATGCTTGGTCAGGCTGCCGACGGATATGCGGTCGACCCCGGTTTCGGCCACTGCGCGCACGGTCTCCAGCGTGATGTTGCCGGAGGCTTCGAGCAGGGCGCGGCCATGAGTGAGCTGCACTGCGTGGCGCATGTCCGCAAGGCTGAAGTTGTCGAGCAGGATGAGCGGGGCGCCGGCACTCAGGGCCTGTTCGAGCTCGTCGATGTTTTCCACTTCGATCTGCACCCCGACCTTGCCCTCGGCCAGCCGGTACGCGGCTTCCAGAACCTGCGCGATGCCGCCGGCCGCGGCGATGTGGTTTTCCTTGATCAGGATGCCGTCGTACAGGCCCATGCGCTGGTTCTGCCCGCCGCCGACCCGCACCGCGTACTTTTCGGCGATGCGCAGGCCGGGCAGGGTCTTGCGGGTGTCAAAGATGGCGGCGTGGGTGCCGCGCACGGCCTCGACATACGGCCGGGTGGCGGTGGCCACCGCGGACAGGGTTTGCAGGAAATTCAGCGCCGGGCGCTCGGCGCTGAGCAGCGCACGGGCATTGCCGCTGATCTCGGCCAGCACGCTGCCGGCGGCGACGGTGTCGCCCTCGTTCACCTGCCAGTCGATGGCGCAACCGAGGTCGAGCGTCTGAAAACAGGCGTCGAACCAGGGCCGGCCGGCGATCACGGCGGCTTCGCGGCTGATGACGCGCGCGCGCGCGGTTTGCGTCGCGGGGATGAGCCGGGCGGTGAGGTCGCCGCTGCCGACGTCTTCGGCCAGCACGCGCGCGACATCGGACAAAACCTGTTCTACATTCAATTCAGACATGGCGGGTTGAAATCGGCCGAAATGCCACTATTTGGAAAACAATCAATATACCTTAAGCACGAGGCCTCCCTATGCGTTTTGACAAGCTCACCACCCAGTTCCAGCAAGCGTTTTCCGACGCGCAAAG
>JAHJNP010000374.1 GCA_018820745.1 Gammaproteobacteria bacterium | reverse complement strand
CGTCCGGCACGGAGGACGGCTCGGCGAACGGACCCAGGGTGTTTTGCTGCACCACCCAGACATCGGCGTCGACCGCGCGCAGCAGCACCTTCGCATCGTCGACCATGCCACGGTACACGCCGGCCATGGTCAGCGTCACCCCGATCAGCAGGCCCAGCCCCAAGCCGGTCAGCAGATAGCTTTTCAGGTGGTGGACGATGTCGCGCCGCGCGAGGTTGATCATGTCGGGGCAGCCCTTATCGCGGCGTCAGCTGCTGTTCGCGCACCCGCACGCCGTCGTCGAGCTGTTTCGCGCTGTAGACGATGAGCTGGTCGCCGGCCTGCAGGCCGGACACGATCTGCACCTGCTCTGCGGTCTGCATGCCGGGTTGCACCGGCCGGAAACGCGCGCGGCCGGCCTCGACCCGCCACACGCCGGTCTGGCCGCCGGATTGCGCCAGCGCGGCGCGCGGCACCGTCAGCACATCGCGTGCGCCGGGCAGGCCGATGGTCACTTCCGCCAGTTCGCCCAGATACAGCTGCGCCGGCGCGGGATCGAACGCCACGTTGACGATGCGCTCCTCGGTCACCGCATCGCTTTGCAGGTCGATGCGCACCACTTTTCCGGGCAGGCTCGCACCCGGCATGGAACGCAGCACGATATCCGCCGCCTGCCCCACCTGCACGCCCTGCGCGCGCGCCTGGTCGACGCGTGCGCGCACCCACAGCCGGGCCGGATCGACCAGCCGCAGCACCGCCTGACCGGCGACCACGGTGGCGCCCGGCTCGGCTTCGCGCGCCGTCACCACGCCGTCGATCGGGCTCACCAGTTTGAGACTTTGGCGCAACTGGTCGATGCCCCGCAATTCGGCCTCGGCACGGCCGATTTCGCGCAGCGCCCCGCTGGCGCTGGCGCGCGCCGCGGCCAGTGCCGCCTCGGCGGCCGCAGCCTCGTGGCGGCGGCTGTCGGCCATTTCCTTGGCGACGAAGTTTTGTTGGTAGAGCGCCTGATAGCGCTCGCTGTTGGCCTGCGCCAGCCGCGCGCGGCTATCGGCTTCGGTCACCTGCGCCTGCGCCGCCTGTGCGGCCTGGCGTGCCCGCGCGGCGGCGCTGCTCGCCGCCTCGGCACGCTGGCGCAGATCCACCGGATCGATTTCGGCCAGCAGCTGGCCGGCTTTCACCGGCTCGCCCTGGTCGACCAGCACCCGCAACAGGCGGCCGGCCTGGATCGGCCCCACCGAGTAGGCGTGCCGCGCTTCCACCGTGCCGATGCCGTACACGCTGGGACGGAGATCGGCGCGCGAGGCCTGAGTGGTTTCCACCCCCACCGGCGCCAGCGGCCCGCTCGTGGCGAGCAGCCAGACGAAGGCGGCCAAAAAGGCCAGCGCGCCGAGGGTCAGAGTCAAACTGCGTTTGCTGGGTTGCATGGCGGGTCAGTGCCCGGCGTTCAACGCAGGCGTCCGGATTTGGTACATCGCATGGCAGCTTACGCACTTTTGCAGGGTGGCTGAAAGCTGGCCGAGACTGTAGCTCACGTCCTTCAGGCTCTCGGCGTCCAGCGCGATCTGGTCGAAATCGCGATGCACCGAAGCACCCAGCTGGCGGAATTCCATCGGCAGCTTGACCCGTAGCGCGGGCGGCACCGCGTGCGCCATTTTCTGGCCCATGCCGCGTGCCGCTTCTGCGACGGCCGCCATGTCCTGTTGCCCCAGCCGGCCGGTCATTTTCTGCACGCCGGTGAGAAACAGGCGCATTTCTTCCAGAATCATTACGCGTTCGCTCGCGGTCAGGTCCAGCACGGCGCGGGCGTCGTGGTCGGGCGTGAGATGCTGCGCATGTTGATCCTGTGCATGGGCGACGCTCAGGTTCAGGCTGAGCAGGGCGACGAGGGCGGCGGCACGATGTTTCATGGGGGGGTTCCTTGTGTTGACGGTGGAAGGATGGCCTGCAGGAAAACCGGGAAGGTGCGCGCCGCTTCCGTCGCGAGGGTGCGCTGGCCGCGCAGGATCGAGGTTTGCAGCACCAGCCCCTGAATCATGCCGATGTAGAGCGTGGCCGCGGCGTGAGCGTCGAGGTCGGCGCGCGCCAGCCCCTGCGCTTGCGCCGCGGCCAGCAGGCCGGTGATCTTTTCCTCATAGGCCAGCATGATCCCGGTCACCAGCTTGCGCAGCGCGCTGCTGCGGCCGTGCAGGTGTTCGGACATCAGCACGCGCGGGATGGCCGGATGACCGGCAATGAAGTCGATGTGGGCGAAGAACATGCGCTGCAGCGCGTCCAACGGGTCACTGCCCGCGGCGGCGGCCTGGCCCAGCACGCCCATCAGCCGTTCGCGCACCCACTGCATGACTGCCAGCCAGATCGCGTCCTTGCTCGGAAAGTGGCGGAACACCGCGCCCTGCGTCACCCCCATCGCCTGGGCCATGTCCTGCGTGGTGACGTCGTCGACGCCCTGCCGGGCGGCCAGCTCCAGCGTCACGCGGATGATTTCCTCGCGCCGCGCGTCCGCCCCCAGCCGCTTACGCGGGGCTTGAGTGGACGCGACGTTTTCGGACATGGTTCGATCCCGCTTAGATAGTGACTGATTACTATCTTGTTCCGATGGCCGGACGGCGTCAAGCCCCACCGCCCGCAACCTCAGATGCCCGGATTGCAGAGGCAGGCCAGCATCGCATCCGCCAGCCCGCGCATCTCGTCGGCGCTCGTCACGTAGGGCGGCATGACATACACCGTGTTGCCGATCGGGCGCATGAACACGCCCTGCGCGAGCGCCGCCTGGTGAAAGCGGGCGGAAAACCCGGGCGTAGCATCGGCCACGTCAAACGCCCAGATCATTCCCAGATGGCGGAAATGGCGCACCCGGGTGTGAGCGGCCACTTCCTCCAGCATCCCTGTAAATTCAATGGCCTTAGCCCGGTTGGCGGCGATCACGTTGTCGTGCGCGAAGATGTCCAGCACCGCCAGCGCGGCGCGGCAGGCGAGCGGATTGCCGGTGTAGGAATGCGAATGCAGGAAGCCGCGCGCGGTGGCATCGTCGTAAAACGCGGCATAGATGTCGTCCGTCGTCAGCACCGCAGACAGCGGCAGGTAGCCGCCGGTGATGCCCTTGGACAGGCAAATGAAGTCGGGGCGGATCGCGTGAGGCGTGAGGGGCGGGGCGTGAGCAGGGGTGGGCGCGGCCGCCTGCTCAAAGGCGAACATGGTGCCGGTGCGGCCGAAGCCCACGGCGATCTCGTCGGCGATCAGATGCACCTGATAGCGGTCGCACAGTTCGCGCGCACGGGTGAGATACGCCGGGTGGTACATCGCCATGCCCGCCGCGCCCTGCACCAGCGGCTCGACGATGAAGGCCGCGGTGGTGGCGGCATGCCCGGCAAGATGCGTCTCCAGCGCGGCAGCACAGCGTAGCGCATAGGCTTCTGCCGACTCCCCCGGCCCGGCCAGTCGCGCGTCCGGGGTGGGCACCTGTACCGTGCGCCGCAGCAAGGGGGCATAGGTCGACTTGAACAGCGGAATGTCGGTCACCGACAGCGCGCCGACGGTTTCGCCGTGGTAGCCGTTCGCAAGGCTGATGAAGCCGTTCTTCCCGGGCTGGCCAGCGTTGCGCCAGAAGTGGGCGCTCATTTTCAGCGCGATTTCGGTGGCCGAGGCGCCGTCCGAACCGTAAAAAGCATGGCCCAGCCCGGTCAGCTTTGCCAGCCGTTCCGACAGTGCCACCACCGGTTCGTGGGTGGCGCCGGCCAGCATCACATGCTCGATTTTGCCGAGCTGGTCGGTGATCGCCGCGTTGATGCGCGGGTTGCAGTGGCCGAACAGATTGACCCACCAGCTCGAAATGGCATCCAGGTAGCGCCGGCCGTCGGTATCGATCAGCCACGCCCCCTCGCCGCGCGCAATCGCCAGCGGCGGGGCGGCCTCCAGCTGTTTCATCTGGGTGCAGGGGTGCCACACGGCGGCGCGGGTACGACTTAAAAGATCATCCATGGGCTTGAAATTGTCACAATGCGCCCCTACTATTAGCACTCTATGGCGGCGAGTGCTAACAGCATCCTCGTCGCCTCCTTATTTTCGGGCAGCCAAGCTGCCGGTTATCAACGTACCGCAATGGAGACTTTGCAATGAAAATCCGTCCTCTGCACGACCGTGTGATTGTCAAACGCATGGAGGAAGAGCGCAAGACCGCTTCCGGAATCGTCATCCCCGACACCGCCGCTGAAAAGCCCGATCAGGGCGAAATCATCGCCGTGGGCACCGGCAAAAAAGACGACCAGGGCAAGCTGATTCCGCTGGACGTGAAAGTCGGCGACCGCGCGCTGTTCGGCAAGTACGCCGGCCAGACCGTCAAGGTCGAGGGCGACGAGCTGCTGGTGATGCGCGAAGAAGACATCATGGGCGTGGTCGAGGCCTGACCCCCAAACCAATTAACCACAGAGACACAGAGGCACGGAGAACGACACAAAGCGACACCCAAATCCGGGTTTCTCTGTGCCTCCGTGCCTCTGTGGTGAATGCATTTTTTAGGAGTTAAAACATGGCTGCAAAAGACGTACGTTTTGGCGATTCCGCCCGTCACCGCATGGTGGCTGGCGTCAACATCCTGGCTGACGCCGTCAAGGTGACCCTGGGCCCGAAAGGCCGCAACGTGGTGCTCGACCGTTCCTACGGCGCGCCCACCGTGACCAAGGACGGCGTGTCGGTCGCCAAGGAAATCGAGCTGAAGGACAAGCTGGAGAACATGGGCGCGCAGATGGTCAAGGAAGTCGCTTCCAAGACCTCCGACGTCGCCGGTGACGGCACCACCACGGCGACCGTGCTGGCGCAGTCCATCGTCAACGAAGGCATGAAGT
>JAHJNP010000373.1 GCA_018820745.1 Gammaproteobacteria bacterium | reverse complement strand
CTGCGCCCCAAGGTGTTCGGCGACGCGCGCGGCTTCTTCTTCGAGAGCTACAACCGCAAGACCTTTGCCGGCATTGGCATTACCGCCGAGTTCGTGCAGGACAACCACTCGCGCTCGGCCAAGGGCGTGCTGCGCGGCCTGCATTACCAGATCAGCCAGCCGCAGGGCAAGTTGGTGCGCGTGACAGCGGGCGAGGTGTTCGACGTGGCGGTGGACCTGCGCCGCAGCTCGCCGCATTTCGGCCGCGTCGCCTCTTTTCTCCTGTCTGCGGAATCGCACGACATGGCATGGATTCCGCCGGGGTTTGCCCACGGCTTTCAGGTGCTGTCCGAGCACGCCGAGTTTCTTTACAAGACCACCGACTACTACGCGCCTGAGTTCGAGCGCTGCCTGCGGTGGAACGACCCGGCGCTCGCCATCGCCTGGCCGCTGGACGGCGCGCCGCTGCTGTCCGCCAAGGACCAGGCCGGCCTGCCGCTCGCCGAGTGCGAGGTGTTCGCGTGAGGATCCTGCTGACCGGCGTCAACGGCCAGGTGGGCTGGGAATTGCAGCGCACGCTGGCGCCGCTGGGCGAGGTGATCGCGGTGGACCGCAGCCGCCTCGATCTCGCCGACACGGCAGGCATCCGTCGCGCGGTGGATGCGATCGCGCCGGACCTGATCGTCAATCCGGCGGCCTACACCGCGGTCGACCAGGCCGAGTCCGAGCCCGACCTGGCGCATGCCATCAACGCGGCTGCACCGGGCGAGTTGGCACAGGCCGCGGCGGCGCGCGGGATTCCGCTGGTGCACTTTTCCACCGACTACGTGTTCGACGGGAAGAAGTCCGCTGCCTATACGGAAGCGGACGCACCGAATCCGCTGGGCGTGTACGGCGCGACCAAGCTGGCGGGGGAACAGGCGGTCACGCGCGCCGGCGCACCGCACCTGATCCTGCGCACCAGCTGGGTATACGGCCTGCGTGGCCGCAATTTCCTGCTGACCATGCAGCGGCTGCTGCACGAGCGCGATACCCTGGCGGTGGTCGACGACCAGTTCGGGGCACCGACCTGGTCGCGCTTGATCGCCGAGGCGACGGCGCTGGTGGTTGCGCGCTGGCTGGATCGCCCCGATCAAATTGCAACGTCCGGGATATATCATCTGAGCTGCGACGGGCGCACCAGCTGGCACGGCTTCACCGCGGCAATCCGGGCGCAGCTGGCCGAAACCGACGCGAAACTGGCCCGCCTGACCGCGATCCCGACCACCAGCTATCCTACGCCCGCGGCGCGGCCAGCCAACTCGCAGCTGGACGGCAACAAGCTGGCGGCGGCCTTCGGGGTGCGTCTGCCTGACTGGGAAGCCGCGCTGGCCCTGTGTCTGGGGCAGGATTTTCCGCAATCAATAAAATGATTTTTTTGTAGGGCACACGACATGACGACTATTCATCCTGTGATTCTTTCCGGTGGCTCGGGCACCCGCCTGTGGCCCTTGTCGCGCGCGGCCCTGCCCAAACAGCTGCTGCCGCTCGCCAGCGACCACAGCCTGCTGCAGGACACCGTCAGCAGGCTGGCGGAGATGCCGGAAATGGCCGCACCGCTGATGGTGTGCAACGTCGAGCACCGCTTCATGATCGCCGAGCAGATGCGCCAGATCGACACGCAAGCGCGCGCCATCGTGCTGGAGCCGGTGGGCCGCAACACCGCGCCGGCGATAGCCGTGGCCGCGCTGATGCTGTCGCGCGACGACCCCGACGCGCTGATGCTGGTGCTGCCCGCCGACCACCTGATTGGCGACGTGGCGGCGTTTCATGCGGCCATCCTCACTGCGGCGCAGGCGGCGCAGAACGGCCACCTCGCCACCTTCGGCATCGTCGCCGCCACCCCCGAAACCGGCTACGGCTACATCCGCAGGGGCGCGCCGCTGGCAGATAGTGCGGGCGCGCACCAGGTGGCGGCGTTCGTCGAGAAACCTGATCTGGCCACCGCGCAGCAGTATGTCGACTCCGGCGACTATTTCTGGAACAGCGGCATGTTCCTGTTCCGCGCAGCGGATTTTCTCGACGAGCTGCAGGCGCTGCGCCCGGACATTCTGGACGCCAGCCGCGCCGCGCTCGATGCTGCCACGCCCGATCTCGATTTCGTGCGGCTGGACCCGGCGGCATTCGAGGCCTGCCCATCCGAGTCGGTCGACTATGCGGTGATGGAGCACACCCGCCGCGCCGCGGTGGTGCCGGCCGACATCGCCTGGAACGACATCGGTGCCTGGACGGCCTTGTGGGACGTGGCGGTGAAGGACGGGCAGGGCAATGCCACGCGCGGCGACGTCATGCTGGAAAACGCCCGCAACAACTTCGTCCGCGCCGAAACCCGCATGGTGGCGCTGCTCGGCGTGTCGGATCTGGTGGTGGTGGAAACCGCCGACGTCGTGCTGGTGGCGCACAAGGACCAGGTGCAGGACGTGAAAAAACTGGTCGACCGCCTCAAGGCCGAAAAGCGCTGCGAGCACCTCGTCCACAAACAGGTCTACCGTCCGTGGGGCTGGTACGAGGGCATCGACGAAGGCGAGCGCTTCCAGGTCAAGCGCATCATGGTCAAACCGGGCGAGAAGCTCAGTTTGCAGATGCATCACCACCGTGCCGAGCACTGGATCGTGGTGTCCGGCACCGCCAGCGTCACCTGTGGCGAAGAGATCATGCTGCTGACCGAAAATCAGTCCACTTACATTCCGCTGGGGACGACGCACCGGCTGGAAAATCCCGGCAAGATCGACCTGCACATGATCGAGGTGCAGTCGGGCACCTATCTGGGCGAGGACGACATCGTGCGCTTCGAGGATATCTACCAGCGCAATTGAGGCGCCTTCCTCTTCCTATGTCTGTCATTGCGCGCGCAATGACAGCACGTGCTTCGATATGCGTAATTTTGTAAGACAAAGGCCTACAAAACAAGTTGGCAATATCTGACTTCGAATACAGCGCTAGTCCACGTTAACTTTCTCGGGTGTCATCCGATAACGAATTCACCACGCTGACTTAAGTGTGAAATCGAAAAAAAGTTCAACGAAGAAGGACAGGCAAATGAAACTGGACGAAATGCTGGACGAAATGCGCGATGTCAATCTCAACTACCTGATGCTGGCGCAGAGCATGATCCAGCACGACAAGGCGACTGCCGTCTTTCGTCTGGGCATCAGCCAGGACGTCGCCGAGTTGATCGAGGCACTGACTCCCGCACAAATTCTCAAGCTTGCCGCATCCGGCATGATGGTGTCGCGCTTCCGCTTCGACGACGGCATGGTGCTCAACATGCTGACCAACTACACCAAGGATCGCACCATGGCGCAGTCCCACGCCGCCATCCTGATGGCGGGGCAGGCTGTGGCAGCCTTTGCCTGATTCCGTCGAACAATAAATAAAAGAGGGCGTGTCTGAATGAGCAAGAAAAGTCTGCTGACCGAAATGCGCGACACCCAACTGGCGATCGAACTGATCGAACTCGGCGCCCGCCCGCAGGTGCTGGAATCCGAGACCACGTTGTCGCGCGAGCGCTTGCTCAAGCTCTACAAGGAAGTCAAAGGCGTCTCGCCGCCCAAGGGCATGCTGCCGTTTTCGACCGACTGGTTCCTGACCTGGCTGCCCAACGTCCATTCCTCGCTGTTCGTCAACATTCACCGCTATATCACCAGGAACAGCGATTGCAGCGGCATCGAAGCGGTGCTCAAAAGCTACCGCCTGTATCAGGAATATCTGCACACCAACCAGATCGAAGGCGTGTTGAGCTTCACCCGCGCCTGGACCCTGAACCGTTTTTTCGAAAGCCGCATGCTCGAAACCGCCGTCTGCAGCGGCTGCGGTGGCCACTTTGTGGTGCACCCGGACGACCTGCATGACCAGTATGTGTGCGGCCTGTGCAACGTGCCTGCGCGCGCCGGAAAAACCCGCAAGGCCAAGGCCGCAGCCCAGCTCGAACTGACCGCCGCCTGACAAATTTCCCGGTCATCCGGTGATGACGCGCCTGCCGGTCAGCCTTCAGTCGCTCGTCATCCAGTGCCTTGCCTTGCTGCTGGCCGCATTGCTGAACCCTCTGCTGCAAATCCCTTTTTCGTATCCGCCCGCCCTGTGGCAACTCGTCCTCACCCAGGGGGCGATTGCCGCCGGGCTGAGTCATTTCTGGCGGCAACCGGCCTGGTGGCCCCCCCTGCATTTCGGCTTCTTGCCCGTCATCCTTCTGGCCCGACAGGCAAGCGTGCCCACCTGGAGCTATCTGGCTGCGTTCCTGTTGCTGGTGCTGTTCTACTGGAGCAGCTTCCGCACCCGGGTGCCCTTGTATCTGTCCGACCGCAAAGCCTGGCAGGCCGTGGCATCCTTGTTGCCCGAGACGCAGGCATTCCGTTTCATCGACCTCGGCAGCGGCCTGGGTGGCGTGCCCTTGTATCTGGCGCCGCGTTTTCCGCAGGGCCGCTTTTACGGCACTGAGACGGCCCCGGCCCCCTGGCTCATCAGCCGTCTGCGCGCCGGCTTCAACCGCAGCCGGGTGCGCTTCATGCGGCGCGATTACGCGACCCTCGACCTGGCCGATTTCGATGTGGTGTTTGCCTTTCTCTCGCCTGCGGCCATGCCTGCCCTGTGGCTGCAGGCGCAGGCCCAGATGCGCAGCGGCAGTCTGTTCATCAGCCTGTCGTTCGCGGTCGGCACCCGACCGCCGGATCACGTGCTGACGCTGGCCGAAGGCGCACGGCATACCTTGTATGCGTGGCGGATGTAAGGGGGGGGTGCCAGGTGGAAATACTCATGCTGCACCATCAAGTTTTCTTCGATCGGGTCGAATCTTCATGTTGAGAGCCCCGGCTTATAGTGCTGAAAAAAACCGGGGCAGGGCGCGACCGCTTTCGCCCGGTAATTCGATAAAAGGAACTGACAGTCGTGCTAGTCATTGTTGGGTATATTGTCATTTTGATATCAGTCTTCGGCGGCTTCGCGCTGGCTGGCGGGCACATTGCCTCGCTGTGGCAGCCGGTGGAATTACTGATGATCGGCGGCGGCGCACTAGGTGCGTTCTTCGTCGGCAACAACAGCAAGGCCCTCAAGGCGACCCTGAAGGCGCTGCCCACTTTGCTCAAGGGATCGAAATACACGCGTGCGTCGTACATGGACATGATGGCGCTGCTGTACGAACTGCTTACCAAAATCCGCAAGGAAGGGCTGATGTCGGTGGAGGCCGACGTTGATTCGCCCGAGAACAGCCCGCTGTTCACGAAATATCCGACGGTGATGGCCGATCACCACATCGTCGAATTCCTCACCGACTATCTGCGGCTGATGGTGAGCGGCAGCATGAATGCCTTTGAAATCGAAAACCTGATGGACAATGAAATCGAAACCCATCATCACGAAGGCGAGGTGCCTGTGCATTGCATCGCCAAGCTTGGCGACGGCCTGCCGGCCTTTGGTATCGTCGCGGCGGTGATGGGCGTGGTTCACACGATGGAGTCGGTGGGTATCCCCCCGGCAGAACTGGGCATCCTGATTGCGGCAGCGCTGGTCGGCACCTTCCTCGGCATCCTGCTGGCCTACGGTTTTGTCAGTCCGCTTTCCAGTCTGCTTGAACAAAAGCTGCACGAATCGACCAAGATGTTCCAGTGCGTCAAGGTGACCCTGCTGGCCAGCATCAACGGCTATGCGCCGGCGATTGCGGTCGAGTTCGGGCGCAAGGTGCTGTTCTCGACCGAGCGACCTTCCTTCAGCGAGCTGGAGGAGCACGTCAAGGGCGCGAAATCGCGCTGATTTCACGACTCCAGTCTGCATAAAATCACCTCATACCCATAAGGCATAAATGAGCGAACAAAAAGCGCCCATCATCGTCAAGCGCATCAAGAAGACGGCAGGCGGCCACCATGGTGGCGCGTGGAAAATCGCCTATGCCGACTTTGTGACCGCGATGATGGCGTTCTTTCTGCTGATGTGGCTGCTGGGTTCGACCACCAAAGGCGAACTCGAAGGCATCGCGGATTATTTCAAGACACCGCTCAAAGTGGCCATGCAGGGAGGCTCCGGCAGCGGCGACAGCTCCAGCGTCATCAAGGGCGGCGGCACGGACTTCACGCGCAAGACCGGGCAGGTGAAGAAAGGCGAGACCCCAGCCGAGAAAAAATCCTACAACCTGAAGGCGGCGCAGGCCGAACTGGAACGGCGTGAGGCGGAAAAGCTGAAACAGCTGAAAAAAAGCCTGGAACAGGCGATCGAGGCCAACCCCACCCTGAAGCAATTCAAGCGGCAGTTGCTGATCGACATCACCAATGAAGGCCTGCGCATCCAGATCGTCGACGAACAGAACCGCCCCATGTTCAATCTGGCCAGCGCCGAGCTGCAGCCCTACACCAAGATCATCCTGCGCGAGATCGGCAAGGTGCTGAACGACGTGCAGAACCGTGTCAGCCTCTCCGGCCACACGGATGGCGTTCAGTATGGCAATGCGGGACGTGGCTACAGCAACTGGGAATTGTCGGCCGACCGCGCCAATGCGTCTCGCCGCGAACTGATTGCCGGTGGCATGGACGAAGCGAAAATGCTGCGGGTGGTCGGACTGGCCGCATCGGTGCCGTTCAAGGAAGCCCAGCCGAGCGACCCGGTCAACCGCCGCATCAGCATCATCGTGATGAACAAGCGCACCGAAGAAGCGGTGACCCAGCAAGCCTCCGGCAATACCGTCGCTGACGCGGACGAAACAGGCAGCGAATCCGCTCAAGACGACGCACCACCGCGCTGACCTGCGCGCCGCCTGGCGCGAAATAGCAGGCCAAAACCACGCTTATTCCCTTGATTGCCCGCGCCGGGCATGACCAATAATCCAGCCTGAAGAAAGCCCGTCTCTGCTTGGTGCAGATGGCAGGCCCCCCACCAACAGGTGAAATCAGGGATGGCTGAAGAAAGCGATCAGGAAAAGACCGAACCAGCCTCGCCACAGCGGCTGGAGAAGGCACGTGAAGAAGGCCAGGTCGTGCAGTCGCGCGAGCTGGGCACCTTTGTCGTCCTGATGCTGGGGGGCGCGACCCTGTGGACGATGGCCAGCGGCCTCGGCCAGACCCTGTCGCATATCGTGCGCGACGGCCTGCAGTTCAATCCCGGCATCGCCCGCGACAGCTCGTACGTCATGACGCAGCTGTCGAGCCAGTTCTTTGAAGCGGCGTTGGCGTTGTCCCCTTTCCTGGCGGCGGTGGTGGTCGCCACCCTGGCTACACCGCTGCTGCTGCGCGGCTGGCTGTTCAGCGCCAAGGCCTTTGCCCCGAAGTTCAATCGCCTGAACCCGTTTTCCGGCATCAAGCGCATGTTTTCCAGCCAGGGGCTGATCGAGCTGGTCAAGGCGCTGGCCAAGGCCGGCCTGCTGGGCGGAGTCGCCGTGTGGCTGATCTGGTCCAATGTCGGCGCAATTTTTTCGCTCAGCCTGGAGTCGCCCTCGCTCGCCATCCAGCACATGGGCGACCTCATCGGCAAGGTGTTCCTGCTAGTCTCGGGCACGATGATTTTCGTCGTCGTGATCGACCTGCCGTACCAGCTCTGGAGTCACTTCAAAAAGCTGAGGATGAGCAAGGAAGAGCTGCGCCGGGAAAACAAGGAGTCGGAAGGCGACCCCCACCTCAAGGCGCACATCCGTGCCCAGCAGCGCGAAGTGGCGCGTCGCCGCATGATGTCCGAGATCCCCTCTGCCGATGTGGTGGTGACCAACCCGACCCATTACGCCGTCGCGCTCAAATACAGCGAAGGCAAGATGGGCGCGCCGCGCGTGGTGGCCAAAGG
>JAHJNP010000372.1 GCA_018820745.1 Gammaproteobacteria bacterium | reverse complement strand
CGCACTGGGATGCGCTGCTCGCGCACGACAACATCAAGCTGCACCTGTACGGCAAGGAAGCGGCACGCCCGGGGCGCAAGATGGGCCACTTCAACGTGCTCGACGCCGATCCGGCAACCGCGCTGCAGTTGGCCGAGCAGATGCGCCATGCGCTTTAGCGCATCAATTCAGAGTTGGCGCTTTAGCGCATCAATTCAGGGCTGGCGCGGCAGCGCATTGACCCGGGCCAGCCGCTTTGGCGCACTTGCACTGGTCGTCTTGTCCGGCACCGCCAGCGCTGCGGCAAGCGACGTGCAGCTGCCGCTGCGCATCGGCCCGCACGCCTTCGAAGTCGAGCTTGCCGCCACCCCGCAACAACGCCAGCGCGGTCTGATGGGCCGCACCCATCTTGCCGCCGATGGCGGCATGCTGTTCGTGTTCGAGCAGCCGGGTCGGCATTGCTTCTGGATGCGCGACACGCCGCTGCCGCTGTCGATCGCGTTCATCGATTCGGCGGGCCGCATTGCCAGCCTCGCCGACATGCAGCCGCGAAGCGAGACGCTGCACTGCCCGAGCGTGGACGTGCGCTACGCGCTGGAAGTGCGGCAGGGGGAATTCCGGCGCCGCGGCATCACGGCGCGCATGCAGGTGGGCGGTTTGCCGCAGTAAGCTTCAGGGCGAAATCGACAGCAGCACGAGTTCCATTTCACGGCCATCGTCGTCGCTGCGCAGCACGCGCACCGGCAGGTAATGGCGGTCGACCGCCAGCCAGATCTCGAAGCGGCCGTCGCCATCGGCCGCCCGCGCAAGATGCAGGGTGCGCAATGCGCCAAGCCCGGTTTCCAGGATGGCTTCACCCAGCACTTCGTAGCTGTAGTCGCGCAGCTTCTTGCCGTTGAATACCGTATAGCTCAGCGTCCCCGGCGGTGGCGGCGCGGTCAGCGCAAACTGGAAAAACAGGCTGAGAACATCCTGCACTGCGCCCTGATAGGCGAAATGGCGTGGCGCGCCCTTCGCCGGCGTGAGCGTGAGGGTGTCGTTGGCTGTGTCGAAGCGCGCGCTGCTGCGCTTGTCGCCGCGCTGGTCCCAGAATTCTTCGGGCTGCAAGCCTTGCGGGGTGATGCGGCCGCGGCTGGTCTGGACGAAGCGGCCGCGATAGAACACGCCGGCGAGGCCGGTGGCTGCGGCCACGCTGGTGAGGGTGTAGCCGTCGCCCTCATTGATCCATACCAGCGTCTGCTCGCCTGCAGCCAATCCGTAACGTAGCTGGTAGCGCAAATCGAGCCGCGGCGGCAGCAGGTTCAGCGGGGGCCAGGCGACCTCGGCCACGGCTTCTGCCTCGGCCGGTGCGATTTCCGTTTGGCGGGCTTCAATTCGGGGCGCGGCCTCCGGCGCGACATCGACAGCCACTTCTGCCACTTCTGCCACTTCTGCCACTTCTGCCACTTCTGCTACTTCTGCTACTTCTGCTACTTCTGCTACTTCTGCTACTTCTGCTGGTGGCGGCGCGGGGCGGGGACGCGGCAAGGGGCGCTTGGGCTTCGCCCCGGTTGGCGGTGCCGGCCTGGGTGGCGGCGGCACCAGCCGCGCCTCGATGGGCAGCGATTCGGACGGGGCCTGCCACTGCGGCAGGGGCCAGGTCAGCCCGCCGAACAAACTGAGATGCAGCAACAGAGATGCCGCCAGCGCCAACCACCACGGGCGAACGCTGCGCCCCACCCGGCTAGTCCTTGACGCTCGCGCTCACCAAGCGCTGCTCGAGGACGACGCCGTCTTCGCTCACCCGGATTTGCACCGGCAGGTTGTTGCGCGCAGGGGCGACCCACACGGTGACGGTTTTTTCGTCGGGTTGCTGGGTGATGCGCTGATATTGACGGGTGGCCAGGGTGCCCAGCGGGGTCTGAAGATTGCCGCCCTCGCGCTTCGCATAGCGATAGTCGTTGAGGTCGCGCCCGCTCACCACCTGCAAGCTGTAGTCGGCGGGCAGACTGGGGGCGAACATGAACTGGTACACCTGCGAAAGCTGATCCTGAGTACCATTCTGCAAGCCGTCGACCGTCCACGAATCGCCCTTGTATTGCCAGGCGATGCTGCGCTGCTTCCAGTCGAGACGCGCGGTCGCCAGCTTGTGCGGCGCATCGCTGCGGGCGTGCTGGAATTGCGTGGGGCGCAGGCCCTGTGGCGTGACCAGGCCGGTGCTTTCGAGGCGGATGGTGCCCGGCCACAGCATTTTCAGCGGGCCGTTCGCTCGCGTTTCGCTGGTGAGGGTATAGCGGCTGCCGCTGCGGGTGAAGGTGTCGGTCACCTGGCCGAGCTTGTGGCCATTGCGGTAGAGGTCGTACACCAGGGTCATTTGCTGCGGCGCAGCCTGCGCTGCAGCAGCAAACAGGCTGATCGTGAGGAATAGCAGTTTGAGCATGGTCACGTTCCGGTGGATAACACAGACTGTGACGTCGGATCGCCCTTCAAGTTTACCCGGCCGTGGTTTATTTCCAGTCGCCCTTCGGCGAACCACTGGACGGCCTGGGGGTAGATGCAATGTTCCTGCGCCAGCACCCGCGCCGCCAGTGCGCCGGGGGTGTCGTCCGCGCGCACCGGCACTGCGGCCTGGATGACGATGGGGCCATGATCGAGATCGGCGGTGACGAAATGCACCGTGCAGCCGTGAATCTTCACGCCTTCCGCGAGCGCCCGCTCGTGCGTTTTCAGCCCCGGGAACATCGGCAGCAGCGAGGGATGGATGTTCAGCAGGCGGCCTTCGAAGCGCGCGATGAAGGCCGCGCTGAGGATGCGCATGTAGCCCGCCAGCACCACCAGATCGGGCCGGTGGCGCTCGATTTCGTCAGCCAGCAGGGCGTCAAATGCTTCGCGGTCGGGGTGTTCAGTGTGGTCGAGCGCGATGGCGGTGAGGCCGCGCGCGCGCGCATAGTCCAGCCCTGCGGCATTGGGCCGGTTGCTGATGACGGCGGCAATTTCAATCGGCAGCCGTGCCTCGGCAATCGCCTGGAAATTGCTGCCGCGTCCGGATAAGAGAATGACAACGCGAAGGGTCATTTAAGCGCTCGCGCCGTCATTTCGCGTGGCATCGTGGCGATCCGGAAGGCCTGGCGGCAGCACGCCGGATTGCTCGCGAAGTTCATGCCCTCTGGGTACGCGCAATGACGACATTCGTGGAGGGAGACTGCTAGGAATAAATCACCTGCTCCGCGCCATCCGGGCGGGCGACGATTTCGCCGATCTGCCACACGGTTTCGCCGCTGGCCGTGAGGTGCGCCATCGCCGCTGCGGCGTCTGTTGCCGACACCACTACGCACATGCCGATGCCGCAGTTGAAGGTGCGCAGCATTTCGTCCGGCTCGACGTTGCCGGCCTGCTGCAGCCAGTCGAACAGCGGCGGGCGCGTCCAGCTGGCCGGATCGACGCGTGCGGCGAGGCTCTCGGGCAGGCAGCGCGGCAGGTTGCCGGTG
>JAHJNP010000371.1 GCA_018820745.1 Gammaproteobacteria bacterium | reverse complement strand
CGCAGGAGGCGCAGGATTTCGCGCTGATCGCGCAGGCGGCCACCCTGGCCGGCCGTATCCCGGTCATTCATTTTTTCGACGGCTTCCGCACCTCGCACGAAGTGGCGAAAATCGATGCGGTGGACGCGGACACCGTGCGCGCCGTGCTCGACGCCAGCGCCATCGCCGCGCACCGGACCCGTGCGCTGTCGCCGGAACATCCGGTGCTGCGCGGCACCTCGCAGAATCCGGACGTTTTTTTCCAGTCGCGCGAGCGCGCCAATCCCTATTACGACGCGTTCCCACAGATCGTGCAGGACGCGATGGACCGCTTCGGCGAGCTCACCGGCCGGCATTACGGACTGTTCGATTACGTCGGCGCGGCGGATGCCGAACGCATCATCGTGCTGATGGGGTCCGGCGCCGAGACCGTGCACGAGACGGTCGAGCATCTCGTCGCCCGCGGCGAGAAGGTGGGCGTGCTGAAGGTGCGCCTGTACCGGCCGTTTTCGTCGAGGGCGCTGCTCGATGCGCTGCCGCCCGCTGCAAAATCCGTCGCCGTGCTCGACCGCTGCAAGGAGCCGGGTGCGGACGGCGAGCCGCTGTACAAGGACGTGGTGACCGCGCTCGCGCAGGCTGCAGCCGACGGCGCCAGCGCCATGCCCAGAATCATCGGCGGCCGCTACGGGCTGGCGAGCAAGGAATTCACCCCCGGCATGGTGAAAGCCGTGTTCGACGAACTTGCGCAGCCTGCGCCCAGACGCGAGTTCACCGTCGGCATCCACGACGACCTCACCCATCTGTCGCTGCCGTGGGATGCGGACTTTCGCACCGATGCGTCGCGGCAGCTGCAGCACGCCGTGTTCTGGGGGCTGGGCGCCGACGGCACGGTGTCGGCCAACAAGAACTCGATCAAGATTCTTGGCGAGGCCACCGAGCTCATGGCGCAGGGCTATTTCGTCTACGACTCGAAGAAGTCCGGCGCGGTCACGGTGTCTCACCTGCGCTTCGGCCCGGCGCCGATCCGCTCGACCTATCTGGTGGAGGCGGGCATGGCCGGCTTCGTTGCCTGCCATCAGCCCATGTTCGTCGGGCGCTACGAGTTGCTGGAGCATGCCGCGCCCGACGGCGTCTTTCTCCTCAACACCGCGGCGGCGTCGGACCAGGTATGGGACACCCTGCCGCAAAAGCTGCGTGCGCAGATCGTCGAGAAGCGGCTGCAGTTGTGGGTGATCGACGCCTACGCCGTCGCTGCCGAGGCTGGCATGGGGCGGCGCATCAACACCATCATGCAGACCTGCTTCTTCGCCATTTCCGGCATCCTGCCGAAGGACGAGGCGATCGCCGCGATCAAGCAGGCGGTCGACAAGACCTACGGCAGGAAGAGCAAGCGCCTGGTGGAGCTGAATTACCGTGCGATCGACACGACGCTGGCGGAACTGCATCAAGCCGTCATCCCGGCGCAGGCGGCAAACGATGTGGCGTCAGAGCGTCCCGCCACCGGGGAAACGGCCACAGCCATTCCGGATTTCGTGCGCGACCTCACCCTGCCGCTCTACCAGGGCCATGGCGATGCACTGCCGGTGTCGCTGCTGCCGGCAGACGGTACCTATCCGCTCGGCACTGCGCAATACGAAAAGCGCAACATCGCGCTGGAAATTCCGGTGTGGGAGGCAGATCTGTGCACGCAGTGCGGCAAGTGCGTGCTGGTCTGCCCGCATAGCGCGATCCGCGCACGCGCCTTCGCCGAAGAGGCGGCGAAGGATGAGCCGCCGAGCTTCAAGCACGTGCCGGCCAAAAGCAAGGACCTGCCTGCCGGCACCCACATCAGCTACCAGACGGCACCGGAGGACTGCACCGGCTGCGGCGACTGCGTCGAGGCCTGCCCGATCCACGACAAGTCCAACGTCAGCCGGCGCGCAGTGAACATGGCGCCGGTCGGCCCCTTGCGCGATCAGGAGCGCGACAACTTCGCCTTCTTCCTCAAGCTGCCCGAGTTCGACCGCAGCCTGGTCAAGCACGGCACCATCCCCGGCGCGATGCTGCTCGACCCGTTGTTCGAGTTCTCCGGCGCCTGCGCCGGCTGCGGCGAGACGCCCTACATCCGGCTCGCCACGCAACTGTTCGGCGACCGCATGCTGATCGCCAACGCCACCGGCTGCTCGTCGATCTACGGCGGCAACCTGCCGAGCACGCCCTACACCGTGAACGGCGCCGGGCGCGGTCCCGCGTGGAGCAATTCCCTGTTCGAGGACAACGCAGAATTCGGCCTCGGCATGCGGCTCAGTTCAGACCAGCTGATGGCCTATGCGCAGCAGCTGGTGAAAGAACTTGCGGGCGAAATCGGCGGCGACCTGGCCGAGGCACTCATCAACGCCGATCAGCGCGAGGAGGCCGGCATCGTCGAGCAGCGCCGGCGCGTCGCCCTGCTGCTCGACAAGTTGTCTGGTTCGCGCCACCCGCGCGTGCAGGAACTCGCCAGCGTCGCCGAATGGCTGATCCGCCGCTCGGTGTGGATCATCGGCGGCGACGGCTGGGCCTACGACATCGGCTACGGCGGCCTCGACCACGTGCTGGCGTTGCCGCACGACGTCAACATCCTGGTGCTCGACACCGAGGTGTATTCCAACACCGGCGGCCAGACCTCCAAGGCCACGCCGATCGGCGCGGTCGCGAAATTCTCCGCCGGTGGCAAGCCCACGGCGAAGAAGGATCTGGCCAGGCTGGCGAGCGACTACGGCCATGTCTACGTGGCCACCGTCGCCTACGGCGCCAAGGACGTGCAGACTCTGCGTGTGTTCCAGGAAGCGGAAGCCTATCCCGGCCCCTCGCTGATCGTCGCCTACAGTCCCTGCATCGCTCACGGCTACGACCTGCTCTATAACCAGCGCCAGCAGGAACTGGCGGTGAAGAGCGGGCACTGGCCGCTGATCCGCTTCGACCCCCGGCTGGCGGAGGCGGGCGGCAACCCCTTCAAGCTAGACTCCGCCGCACCCAGCCAGCCGATCAAGGCCTTCATGGAATCGGAAACCCGCTTCGCCATGCTCGCGCGCAGTCACCCCGAAGCCGCGCAGCGTTTCCTAGGGCAGGCGCAGCAGGATGCCGAGCGGCGCTATCAAATCTATCAGGACATGGCGCAGGGCCATGCCGACGAATCCAAACCGGGAGCCTGACATGATCGACCTCTCCACCGACTATCTCGGACTCAAGCTGAAAAATCCGCTGGTGCCCTCGGCCTCGCCGCTGTCGCGCGATCTCGATACCGCGCTGCGCCTGGAGGACGCCGGCGCCGCCGCGCTGGTGATGTATTCGCTGTTCGAGGAGGAGCTGCGCACGGAGGATGCGATGCTCGACCGCTTCCTCCTGCACGCCGACCTTGGCCACGCCGAGGCGGACGGCTTTCTGCCCGATCATGGAGAATTCCAGGGTGGGCTCGAGCGTTATCTTTCGCATCTGCATCAGCTCAAGCGCCGGCTCGAAATCCCCGTGGTGGCAAGCCTCAACGGCGTGTCACCCTCGGGCTGGGTGGAACTGGGCCGTGCGTTGGAGCAGGCCGGCGCCGATGCGCTGGAGCTCAATGTCTATCACGTCGCCGCCAGTACCCGGCACTCCGGTCAATCGGTGGAGGCGCGCTATCTCAGCCTGCTTATCGAATTGCGCCGTGTGGTGAGCCTGCCCATCGTGATGAAGCTATCGCCCTTCTTTT
>JAHJNP010000370.1 GCA_018820745.1 Gammaproteobacteria bacterium | reverse complement strand
GCGTAATCGGCGCCGCCACTGCATTGGGCTTCTTTGGGGGTGAGGGTGTCGCGGGTGGCCATGGGGTGTCTCCAGTTAAACGTTGCTCAACCGGGCAATTTTCCGCCTGTGGGCGGTGGCGAGCCAATAAGTAATGTCGATGGCGGTATTAGGGCATTGCAAGGTACGGTGGCTGCGCTTGATTTTGTTTCGCCCCGAGCCTGCAGAAGGGCGAACGCCAGACTGCGCCCTCGCAGCCCTGCCATCAATGCTTCGCTGGATGCGGCATCAGCTTGTCGATATACGCAATCGCCACCGCCGACACGATGAAGGCCATGTGGATGACGGTCTGCCACAGCAGGACTTTTTCATCCAGGTTGGGGGCGTTGATGAAGGTTTTCAGCAGGTGGATCGACGAAATGCCGATGATGGCGGTGGCCAGCTTCACCTTCAGCACGTTGGCATTGACGTGCGACAGCCACTCGGGTTCGTCAGGGTGGCCTTCGAGCCTCAAGCGCGAGACGAAGGTTTCGTAGCCGCCGATGATGACCATGATGAGCAGGTTGGAGATCATCACGACGTCGATCAGGCCCAGCACGATGAGCATGATGGCTTCTTCGCCGAGATTGAAGGTGCCGGCGACGAGGTGTTGCAGCTCGACCATGAAGTGGATGACGTAGACCACTTGCGCGGCGATCAGGCCGAGGTACAGCGGGACTTGCAGCCAGCGGCTGCCGAACAGGATGGTGGAAAGGAACTGGCCGCGGCGCTCCACGGATGGGACGGTTTCGATTTTCATAAGTCAGGGGTTGGGGGCGGTGAAAAAAACAGGCTTGTAGCGGGTTAGAGCACGTAGCGTGCGAGGTCTTCGCGGGCGGCCAGTGCGGCCAGGCGGGTGGTGACCACGTCGCCATCGATCACGTATTCCCCGGTGACGCTGCCGGCATCGAAGGAAATGTCCTCCAGCAGCTTTTCCATCACCGTGTGCAGGCGGCGCGCGCCGATGTTCTCGGTGCGCTCGTTTACCTCGAAGGCAATCTCGGCGATGCGGCGGATGCCGTCGTCGGAAAACTTGAGCGTGACCCCTTCGGTCGCCAGCAGGGCTTCGTACTGGCGCGTCAGGCAGGCGTCGGTGGCGGTCAGGATGCGTTCGAAGTCTTCCACGTTCAGCGCCTGCAGTTCGACGCGGATCGGCAGGCGCCCCTGCAGTTCGGGAATGAGGTCGGACGGCTTCGACAGGTGGAAGGCGCCGCTGGCGATGAACAGGATGTGGTCGGTCTTCACCATGCCGTATTTGGTCGACACCGTGGTGCCCTCGATCAGCGGCAACAGGTCGCGCTGCACGCCCTGGCGCGAGACATCGCTGCCGTGGGCGTCGCTGCGGGTGGCGACCTTGTCGATCTCGTCGAGGAATACGATGCCGTTCTGCTCGACCGCCTCAAGCGCCTGCTGCTTGGTTTCCTCGTCGTTGATCAGGCGCCCGGCTTCTTCCTCGGTCAGCAGTTTGAACGCTTCGCGCACTTTCAGCTTGCGGGCCTGCCGGCGGCTTTGCCCGATGTTCTGGAACATGCCCTGTAGCTGCTGCGACAGGTCTTCCATTCCGGGCGGGGTGAAGATTTCCATGCTGGGATTGACCGCGGCGAGCTCGATCTCGATTTCCTTGTCGTCGAGCTCCCCTTCGCGCAGCATCTTGCGGAAGCGCTGGCGCGCCGCGCCTTCCTCGCGGGCAGGTTCGGCTTCGCCGAAGCCGACGCTGCGCGGCGGCGGCAGCAGCGCGTCGAGGATGCGGTCCTCGGCGGCTTCCTCGGCGCGGAACTGCACCTTGGACGTGGCCTGCTCGCGCATCTGCTTGACCGCGGTTTCCATCAGGTCGCGGATGATCGTGTCGACGTCGCGCCCGACGTAGCCGACTTCGGTGAACTTGGTCGCCTCGATCTTGATGAAGGGCGCATTGGCGAGCCGCGCCAGGCGCCGCGCGATTTCGGTCTTGCCGACGCCGGTGGGACCGATCATCAGGATGTTCTTCGGCGTGATTTCCTGTCGCAGCGGCTCCTCGACCTGCTGGCGCCGCCAGCGGTTGCGCAGGGCGACCGCGACCGCGCGCTTGGCGGCGGCCTGGCCGACGATGTGTTTGTCGAGTTCGTGGACGATTTCTTTGGGAGTCATTGGGCGTGAGGCGTTAGGCGTGAGGGGTGAGGTGGATCGGGGCGCTTCAGCCCTCACCCTTCACGCATCACAGGGTTTCAATCACATGATTCTGGTTCGAATAAATGCAGATGTCCCCTGCAATGGTGAGGCTCTTTTTGACGATTTCAAGCGGGGGCAGGTCGGTGTTCTGCAGCAGCGCCACTGCGGCGGACTGGGCGAAGGCGCCGCCGGAGCCGATGGCAGCGATGCCGAGTTCGGGCTCCAGCACGTCGCCGTTGCCGGTGAT
>JAHJNP010000369.1 GCA_018820745.1 Gammaproteobacteria bacterium | reverse complement strand
CGCCTTGTTCTCGCGGATGGGCATGGCGAAACCGCCGCACACCACGTCGCCGAGCACGTCGTAGGACACGTAGTCGATGCCGTCGTAAGCGCCTTCTTCTTCCAGGAAGTTGATGGACGTGATCACGCCGCGGCCGGCGCAGCCGACGCCGGGCTCAGGGCCGCCGGATTCGACGCACTTGATGTTCTTGTAGCCAATCTTCATCACGTCCTCGAGTTCGAGGTCTTCCACGCTGCCGGCTTCGGCGGCCAGGCTCAGGATGGTGTCCTGGGCCTTGGCGTGCAGAATCAGGCGGGTGGAGTCGGCCTTGGGGTCGCAGCCGACGATGAGGATTTTCTGGCCCAGGTCGGCCAGAGCCGCCAGGGTGTTTTGCGAGGTGGTGGATTTACCAATCCCGCCTTTGCCGTAGAAGGCAATCTGCCTTAATTTAGCCACGTGTATCTCCTTAAGTTAAAAATTCAAAATCGATTCACCCTGGCAGCAAGCACTCGGCCGACTCGAAAAATCCTGCTGCGCACCTTTTCGTCTTCTTCTTATTTCGGATACGGATCCGGCAAAACATTCGCTGCACGCCCAGTACTCAGCAACGACCGTGCCACCCAATTGAAAACCTGTTAACGCCATGATTTTAATGGTGATTTTGTTGGCGCAAGAGGCCGGCGCCGCTTGTTGCAAACGCGACAAACACCTGAAAAGCTGTAGCGAAGGGAACAAGCCCAAGGGGAAAAAACAAGGAGAGAAACCTTCAGCGCCAAGACAGCGCCAGCGGCAGATCGGCCAACCGGTATTGGCCGCTTTGAACGGCTTTCGCAAGAGAGGTCAGGGTTACGCTGCCCAGGCTGGCGAGGATTTCCTTCTTGACCGGTTTCCACTTGCGATGCAGGGGACAGGCCGTCTCGTCCTGGCAGACCTTGAGCCCGAGCAGGCACTCGCGATCCATGCGGGCGCCTTCCGTCAGCAGGACGACGTCGAGCAAACTGGTCTTGCCGGCGTCGGCGCGCAGGCTGAATCCGCCGCTGCGGCCGCGCGACGAATGCAGCAGCTTCCCCCGGCTCAGGCCCTGAAGAATCTTGGCCAGATAGGGCGACGGCACGCCCAGGCTCTGTGCGATCTCACGGTTAAGAACCCGCTTTCCGCTCGGCTGGGTGGCCAGGTAGATCAGTGCCTGGATGGCATATTGGCTGGTGCGGGAGAAAATCATGGCGGCCCCTTTGGTTGATCTACCGAAGCAACGCACGTGCCACGCTTCCGCACCCCGCCAGCCCGCCGCCATGGCCGATCGCAGGCATTCATTCTTTGTCGCTAAGCCTACATTCGCCCCTGCCTTGTCCGACATGCGACACGACATTTGCGTGGCGTTCGCGCAGCCAGCCCGCATGCGGTCATGGGTTGCGCCACCGGAACGCTTCTTGCTATTCCCTGATTTCCATAGACGAGACACCCGGGAGAAGTGTGATGCAAATCGGCGTAGAGAGCGCAAAAGCGGTGGACAACAAACGCCTGTTCGTGGTGGCCAACGACGACATCACACGCATGGCGCTGCAGTTCATGCTGCACGACGAGAACGAGACCCATGACCTGTCCAGCCTCGAAGCGGCTTTCGACAAGAGCATCGAGTGGAAGCCCGACCTGCTGCTGCTGGGCATCGACGTCGTGCGCGAGCGCGGGATGGATGTGTTGCCGCTAATCCGGTCGCGCCTGACCAGCGCGAAGATTCTGCTGGTGGCCGACAACCGCGAGGATCCGCTGGTGGCCGCCTGCCAAGACGCGGGCATCGATGGCTTGCTGGTGAAACCGCTGACGGTGGAAACCGTGCGCAGAAGGGTGGATGGATTGCTGGGACGCAAGCTCGCAAGCATTCCGATTCATGCTTCATGACTGCTGCCGCGCTGCGGGGGCATAGAGCGGATGAAGTACACGAACGTGCACTGGGCGCCTATCTCGGCTTCGCCGTCGGCGATGCCCTGGGCGCAACGGTTGCATTCATGACGCCCGTCGAAATTCAGCACGCCTACGGCATGCACCGCGACATGGTCGGCGGCGGCTGGCTCAAACTCAAACCGGGCCAGATCACCGACGACACGCAGATGGCGCTGGCGCTGGGGCAGTCGCTCATCGACAGCGGCGGCTGGAACGCGACGGCCGCCGCCGATGCCTTCGTGGCCTGGTTCAGGGCCGGTCCGGTGGATGTGGGCAACACCTGCCGCCGCGGCATCCAGCGCTACATGACGGACGGCACGCTGGCCGGTTCGCCGCAGGAAGGCGATGCCGGCAACGGCGCCTGCATGCGCAACCTGCCGCTGGCGCTGGCGACGCTTGACGACGATGGCGCGTTCAGCCGCGCAAGCCGGGAACAATGCCATATCACCCATCACCACCCCTTGTCGGACGCTGCGACCCTGGCGCTCGGCAGAATGACGCGAACCCTGGTTCAGGGGGGCGGAATCAAGGGCTGCCGCGCGGAAGCAAATCGCCTGATCGGCGAGTTTCCGGCGTTCCGCTTCGACCCCTATCCCAAACGCGCATCGGGCTACATTGTCGATACGGTACAGACGGTTCTTCACACCTTCTTCCGCACCGACGGTTTCGAATCCTGCCTCACCGAGGTGGTGAATCGCGGCGAGGACGCCGACACCAACGGCGCCCTTGCCGGCATGCTGGCGGGCGCGGCCTATGGGGTTGCCGGCATTCCCGGGTATTGGCTGAAGAAGCTGGACAATGGAATCCGGCGCCGCATCGAGACGCAGACCGAGGCGCTGCTGGCCTTGGCGCAAAGGAGTGGGAAATGAATCCAGGCAAGACGTGTCATCGCGTACATGTACGCAATGACTGCATGGGTAACGCTCAGCGGTGTAGGTTGGGCTGAATGAAGTGAAGCCCAACACAATGTGGACT
>JAHJNP010000368.1 GCA_018820745.1 Gammaproteobacteria bacterium | reverse complement strand
TGATCTCGCTGGGCGGCGTGGTCTATGCCAACTCGGTGCGCGTCGGCGGCGATCGCATGGACGAGGCCATCATCAACTACATTCGCCGCAACTACGGCATGCTGATCGGCGAGGCGACCGCCGAGCAGATCAAGAAAAAAATGGGTTCGGCTTTTCCCGGCGCCGAAGTGCTGGAAATGGAAGTCAAGGGCCGCAGCCTGGCCGAAGGCGTGCCGCGCAGCTTCAATGTATCGTCCAACGAAATCCTCGAAGCGCTGACCGAGCCGCTCAACGCCATCGTCAGCGCGGTCAGGATGGCGCTGGAACAGACGCCGCCCGAACTCGGTGCCGACATCGCCGAACGGGGCATGGTGCTGACCGGCGGCGGCGCGCTGATGCGCGACCTCGACCGCCAGCTGATGGAAGAAACCGGTCTGCCGGTGGTTGTCGCCGACGACCCGCTGACCTGTGTGGTGCGCGGTTGCGGGCGCGCCCTGGAAGACATGGACAAACTGGCATCGGTGTTTACCAACGAGTGAATGTAGCTTCCGGGACTGCGGACAGGAGTAGCTGATGGCGATGCCGGGCCAGCTCATGTTCGCCCGCCGGCTGGGGCCGACGGCACGCCTGTTGATCTGGCTGCTGGTCGGCGTGTCCTGCGTGGTGGCGGATGTCCGTCATCACGCGCTTGAAGGCTTGCGTAGCGGATTTTCGCTGTTGCTGCAGCCCGCGCGCGAGGCCATGCGCGCGCCCACCGACATCGCCACAGAGATCGGCGGTTTCTTTGTCCGTCACCGTCTCCTGCAAAAAGAGCGCGACGCGCTGCTGACTGAACGTGCGCAGCTGATGATCAGCGTGAACGCCGCACAAGAACTGGCCCGTGAAAATACCGAATTGCGGACCCTGTTGCAGCTGCAATCACGCCCCGGCCAGCAGGTGGTGCATGCCGCCCTGCTGTATCAGGGGCACGACTGGTTTGCCCAGCGCATCACCCTCGATCAGGGCGGCCGAGCGGGGCTGCGCAGCGGCCTGCCGGTGGTCGATGCCAGCGGCCTGGTGGGGCAGGTGAGCCGGGTGTATCCGGGCGCGAGTGAAGTCACGCTGGTGAGCAGTCCGCAGCAGCTGACGCCGGTGATGGTCGAGCGCACCGGCCAGCGCGGGCTGGCCGCCGGCAGCGGACGAAATCAGATGGAGTTGCGTTACATGCCGGCGCAAACCGATATCCGGGCGGGCGACCGTCTGCTGACATCGGGCATCGACCGGGTGTACCCGGCAGGCATTCCGGTGGCGCGCGTCAGCCGGGTTTCCCGTTCACAATCCAGCCCTTATCTGCGGGTGGAAAGCCTGCCGCTGGCGGGCCTCGACCGTTCCCGCGCGGTGCTGGTGCTGATCGCCGAACCGCAGGTGACCACGCCATGAACGTGGCGACCGAAACAGGCAGTTGGCGCCGCATCCTCGGCACCCTCGCCTTGGCGGTGCTGCTGGAACAGTTGCCGTGGTCGGGCTGGGCGTTGGTCCTGCGGCCGGATTTCGTGCTGGTCGCAGTGCTGTTCTGGACCCTGCATCAGCCCGCACGCATCAGTTTTGGCGCGGCGTTTGCCCTTGGCCTGCTGGCCGATTTCCAGGACGGGGCGGTGTTCGGCCAGCATGCCATCGCCTATGTGATCGGCGTGTATCTGGTGTTGTTTCTGCGCCTGCGGCTGCTGCAGTTCGATCCGCTCCGCCAGGCCGCGCAGCTGTTCCCCATTTTCCTGGCGGTGCAGCTGGCAGTGCTGCTGGTGGGCTGGCTGGCGGTCAACCCGCCGACCGGTCTGGCCATGCTGCTGCCGGTATTGAGTAGCACCGTGCTGTGGTATCTGGTTGCCCTGTTTGTGCGGCTGTGGCACGGCAAGGGCATGCAGGATCGGGCGTAACCCGGGATGAGCTTCGCCACGCAACTGAAGAACCTGGATCGTGAACTGGCCCGCTTTCATGGCCGGTTGAAAGTGGGCGCGGCCTTCGTCGCGCTGCTGGCGACCGCGCTGCTGGCGCGCGGGTTTTATCTGCAGGTGGTGCAGCACGACCACTACATCCAGCGCGCCGAAAGCAACCGTATTTCGCGGGTGCCCGCCGCGCCCAGCCGCGGGCTGATCCTCGACCGCAACGACCGCATCCTGGCGGAAAACTATTCGGCCTATACGCTCGAACTCACGCGGGCGAAGACCGATGACCTCGAGGCCACGCTGGCCATGGTGGGTACGCTGATCGAGATCTCGCCGGGGCAGCTGCGGCGTTTCCGCCGGTTGTTGAGCGAGTCGCACGAGTTCGAAACCGTGCCGCTGAAAAGCAAACTGACCGATGAGGAGGTGGCGATCATCGCCGCCAACCGCTATCGCCTGCCGGGGGCGGAGGTGAAGGCGCGGCTGTTCCGTAATTATCAGGCCGGGCCAGGCATGGCGCATGTGTTGGGTTTTGTCGGCCGCATCAACGACCGCGACCTGAAACAGCTGCGCGACGATGGCCGCGAGCAGAACTACAAGGGCAGCGCCCACATCGGCAAGACCGGGCTGGAACGGAGTTACGAATCCCTGCTGCATGGCCGCACCGGGTTCGACCAGATGGAGACCGACGCCAGCGGCCGCGCGGTGCGCATGCTGTCGCGGATTGCGCCGGTGCCAGGCAAGGATTTGCGCCTGCATCTCGATGCCGAGTTGCAGGCGGTGGCCGAACAGGCGTTCGGCGATTACCTGGGCGGGCTGGTGGCGCTCGACCCCAACACCGGCGGGGTGCTGGCGCTGGTCTCCCGGCCCGGATTCGATCCCAACCTGTTCGTCGACGGCATCGACCCGGAAACCTGGAAGGCGCTCAACGAATCGCCCGACCGGCCGATGGTGAACCGCGCGCTGCGCGGCGTCTACCCGCCGGGATCGACGATCAAGCCGTTGATGGCGCTGGCCGGCCTCGAGCTGGGGTTGCGCAAACCGTCGGACAGCATCAACGACCCCGGTTTCTACAGCCTGCCTAACAGCAGCCATCAGTTCCGTGACTGGAAGCGCGGCGGGCATGGCGTGGTCGACCTGCGCCGCTCCATTTCCCAGTCATGCGATGTCTACTATTACCAACTGGCGGTGGACATGGGCATCGACCGCATGCACGACTACCTGGCGCAGTTCGGCCTGGGCGAGAAAACCGGCATCGACCTGGACGGCGAATCATCCGGACTGTTGCCCTCGCGCGACTGGAAGAAGCGCCGCTGGAACAAGCCCTGGTATCCAGGCGAGACGGTGATTGCCGGCATCGGTCAGGGCTATCATCTGACCACGCCGCTGCAACTGGCGGTGGCGGCGGCCATGCTTGCCAATGGCGGTACCCGGATCGAGCCGCGCCTGGTGCAGGCGGTGCGCGATCCGCTAGCGCATGCCTGGCAACCGCAACCGGGGGGGGGGCGCGTCAAGGTGGCGATCGCCCCGGACCACCTCGCGGTGGTGCGCGAGGGCATGATGGACGTGATGCGTCCGGGCGGCACCGCGGCCAGATCGGCAGCCGGCGCGCCCTATGCCATCGCCGGCAAGACCGGTACCGCGCAGGTGGTCGGCATCAAGCAGGGCGCGCGCTACGAAGCCAGCCAGCTGGCGCGGGAACATCGCGACCATGCGCTGTTCATTGCCTATGCGCCGACCGAAAACCCCACCATCGTTGTGGCGGTGATGGTGGAGAATGGCGGTTCGGGCAGCGGCACCGCAGCGCCGATTGCGCGCGCGGTGTTCGATTATTACCTGACCGGGAAACGCCCCGGCGGCCTGAAACTGGAGATGGAACGTGACGCGGACTAGCCACTGGATCGTGCGCCGGCTGAGCCACCTGGACGGCATGCTGCTGATCCTGGTGCTGCTGCTGCTGGGCGTCAGCCTGGCGGTGGTGGCGAGCGCGTCGGGCCAGAGCCCTGCGCGCATCAGCGGCCACCTGATCAACATGGGGCTGGCGCTGGGGGTCATGGTGGTGATGGCCAATGTGCCGCCGCATCTGCTGTCCCGGGTGGGGCCGCCCCTGTTCGTTGCGGGCGTGGTGCTGCTGATCGGGGTGGCGCTGTTCGGCGAGGTCCGCAACGGCTCGCGGCGCTGGCTGAATCTGGGCTTCATGGCGTTCCAGCCGTCGGAACTGCTGAAGCTGGCGCTGCCCCTGACGCTGGCCTGGTATTTCCAGCGCAACGAGGCGGTGCTGCGTGCCCGGCACTTCCTGGTTGGCGGCGTGCTGCTGCTGGTGCCGTTCCTCCTGATCCTGCGCCAGCCCGATCTGGGCACCGCGCTGATGCTCGGGGCATCGGGCTTCTATCTGCTGTTCTTTGCCGGCCTGCCATGGAAGGTGATCTTCGGCGGCGGCGTGCTGGGAGCAGCCAGCCTGCCGGTGGTGTGGAGCTTGATGCACGACTACCAGCAGCGCCGCGTGCTGACCCTGCTCGATCCCATGTCGGACCCGCTGGGCGCTGGCTATCACATCATCCAGTCCACCATCGCGATCGGTTCGGGCGGGCTGTTCGGCAAGGGCTGGATGCAGGGCACACAAAGCCAGCTCGACTTCATCCCGGAGCGGACAACCGATTTTGTATTCGCCGTGTTCGGCGAGGAATTCGGCTACGTCGGCGCAATTCTGCTAATCGGGCTGTATCTGGCCATTGTCGCGCGTGGCCTGGTCATCGCGGCGCGGGCGCCGACGTTGTTCGGCCGGCTGATGGCGGCCACGCTGAGCCTCAATCTGTTCACCTACGCGTTCGTCAATATGGGCATGGTGTCGGGCCTTCTGCCGGTGGTCGGCGTGCCGCTGCCGCTGATGAGCTACGGCGGCACCGCGCTGATCACGCTGCTGCTGGGGATGGGCATCCTGATGAGCGTGGCGACGCATCGCCAGCTCAATAAATCGTGACGCGATAAAATGCGGTCATGAATAGAGCATCGATACCGACCCTGGGGGGGCTTGCCGTCATTCTGGCGCTGGCCGGCTGCGGCAGCAGCCCCTCCGCGCCCACCCAGTCCGCGCCCGCCACGACGGCGAAAGGCGGCGGCTATTACCTCGACGACGGTCCCGAGGCCCGTCCACCGCCCAACCTGGATGCCATTCCCGACGCGGTGCCGCGTGACGAGCCGCTGCATCGCTTTGCCAACCGCACCTATGCCGTGCTGGGCAACACCTACACGCCGCAGACCGAACGCCGCGCGCATCGCGAGGAAGGCCTGGCCTCGTGGTACGGTAAACGGTTCCATGGTAAAAAAACTGCGTCGGGCGAGGTATACGACATGTATGCCATGACCGCTGCGCATCCCACCCTGCCGCTGCCGAGTTACGCGCGGGTCACTGCGCTCGACAGCGGGAAATCCGTGGTGGTGCGCATCAACGACCGCGGCCCGTTTCACGGCAAGCGCGTCATCGACCTGTCGTATACCGCGGCCCACAAGCTGGGTTATCTGAAGCGCGGAAGCACGCGGGTGCGGGTGGAAAGTCTCGACCCCGCCGCCTATGACACGCAAGGCGAAGCGTTGCAAGAAGGGGTTTACCTGCAGGTGGGCGCGTTTTCGCGCGCCGACAATGCGCAGCAACTGCTCGACCGCCTGACGGGCGCGCTCGAACTGGATCCCGGCCGCAGCCGTGTGGTGCTCAACGGCAAGCTGCATCGCGTGCAGCTCGGGCCTTACCCCGGCGACGCTGCAGCGCATGCGGATCGCGCGCGGGTGCGGGAACGTCTCGACCTGAATGCAGTCTTGGTCAGACACGATTGATTAAAGGGTCAGGGATGAAGATTTTCTGGTTGGGGCTGGTGCTCCTGTTTTCCGCATCGACGTGGGCGGCGCCTGCTGGCATCATGGCGCGCGCCTGGGTGGTGATCGACCAGGTCAGTGGGCGCGAATTGGCTTCGTATCAGGCTGATCTGCCGCTGGCGCCGGCTTCGCTGACGCAGCTGATGACGGCCTATGTGCTGCTGGGCGATATCCGCAAGGGCAAGCTGAGCCTGGGCGAGACGCTTGCCGTGCCGGAAGCCGCGACCGAGACCGACGGTGCGCGCGTGTTTCTCAAGGCGGATGACCAGGTGAGCGTCGACACCCTGCTGCAGGCGATGCTGGTGCAGTCGGCCGGCGACGCCACGCTTACGCTGGTGATGGCGACCGACGGCAGCGAGGCGGCGTTTGTCGAGCGCATGAACCGCGAAGCCAGACGGCTTGGCATGACCCAAACCCGCTTCATGAACGCCACCGGATTGACCGAACCGGGGCACGAATCGAGCGCCCGCGACCTTGCCCTGCTGTCTCGCGCACTATTGCGCGATTTTCCCGAGCGGCAGGGGTTTTTTGCGCAAAAGGAATTGACCTTCAAGGGCATCACCCATTACAACGGCAACCGCCTGTTGTGGCGCGACAGCACAGTAAACGGCCTCAAGGTCGGGCGTACCATCCAGGCCGGCTTCTGCATGGCGGCATCTGCCCAGCGGGGCGATCAGCGGCGCATTGCCGTGGTGCTGGGAGGGCGTTCCGATGCGCAGCGCACGCAGGATGCCCTGCGCTTGCTGAATTACGGTTTCGAGAATTTCGACAGCGTGCGCCTATATCGCGCCCGGCAGCCGGTCAAGGTAGTGCCCCTCTACCGCGGTGCGCGCTCGATGGTGAGCATTGGGTTTGAACAGGATTTCCATTTGCTGGTCCCAGCGGGGGGGGCTGTTCGCGTCAAGGCCGAAGTGATCACCCAGCAGCCGATCGTGGCGCCGGTGCGCAGGGGGCAGCGCATGGGCGCGCTGCGGCTGATGCTCGACGGCAAGCCGATCGGCGATTATCCCCTGGTCGCCCTGCACGACGTCACCGTGGCAGGCATCTTCGGCCGTGGCTGGGATTCGATCCGGCTTTTCTTCTCGAAATGAGCGTTTACCTCAACGGCCAGTTTTTGCCGCTTGCCGAAGCAAAAATTCCGGTGCTCGACCGCGGCTTCGTCTTCGGCGACGGCGTCTATGAACTGGTGCCGGTCTACTCCGGAAAGCCGTTCCGGCTCGACGAGCATCTGCGTCGCCTGCAGGGCAGCCTCGACGGCATCCGCCTGGCCAATCCGTACGGGATTGCCGGGTGGTGCGAATTGATCCTGCGGCTGGTCGAGCTGCAGGACTTCGCTGATCAGTCGGTCTACATCCAGGTGACCCGGGGCGTCGCGCCGCGCGACCACGCGTTTCCGAAAGGGGTGCCGCCGACGGTCTTCATGTTCGCGCAGCCGCTGCTGACGTCCACCCCCGCGCAAAAAGCCGCCGGCGTGTGCGCCGTCAGCGCCGTCGACAACCGTTGGCTGCGCTGCAACATCAAGGCCATCTCGCTGCTGGCCAATATCCTGCTGCGCCAGCAGGCGGTCGACGTCGACTGCGCCGAGACCGTGATGCTGCGTGACGGCTTTCTGACCGAGGGCGCGGCGAGCAATATCTTCGTGGTGAAGGATGGCGTGCTGCGGGCGCCGCCGCCGTCGAACCTGATGCTGACCGGTGTCACCTACGACGTGGTGCTGGAGCTCGCCGCGGCGAACGGCATTCCGCACGAGGTGCGGGCGATTACCGAAGCCGAGGTGCGTGCCGCCGACGAGCTGTGGATGACCTCGTCGACCAGGGAAATCATGGCCATCATCAAACTCGACGGCGCCCCGGTTGGCGCCGGCGTGCCGGGGCCGCTGGCAATGCAGATGGATGGCCTGTATCAGACCTTCAAGCAGCAGGTGATGCGCGCATGAGGTGCTTATGAGCGAAGAAGAGACGCTGCTGGTATTTCCGACCGACTTCCCGATCAAGATCATGGGCGAGCGGCGCGACGATTTCGCGCAGACCATGGTCGAACTGGTGCAGCGTCACGCACCCGACTTCATGGCCGAGACCGTTGAAATGCGGGCATCCAGCGGCGGCAACTACCTGTCGGTGACCTGCGTGGTGCGCGCCACCTCGAAGGCGCAGCTCGATGCGTTGTATCGCGAGATCACCGCGCATCCGTGGGTGAAGATGGCGTTGTGATTGGCGAGGTGCAAGATTCAAGTTGCAAGATGCAAGGAGCGGGGCGCGAGCGTTCTGAGCCTTGCGTGCGGCATCTGGGGCGGGTCGAGTATGAGCCGACCTGGCGGGCGATGCAGGCTTTCACCGCGCAGCGCACACCCGACACACCGGATGAAATCTGGCTGCTGGAACACCCGCCGGTCTACACCCAGGGGCAGGCCGGCCGCGCCGAGCACCTGATCGCCGCCACCGACATTCCCGTGGTGCCGATCGACCGCGGCGGGCAGATCACCTTTCACGGGCCGGGCCAGGTCGTGGCCTATGTGCTGGTCGACCTGCGGCGGCGCGGCTACGGCATCCGCGAACTGGTGGCGCGCATGGAGCAGGCGGTGATCGATGTCCTGGCCGCGCACGGCACCGCCGCCGCGCGGCTGGCCGGCGCCCCCGGCGTCTATGTCGACGGCGCCAAGATCGCTGCGCTGGGCCTGCGCGTGAAGCACGGCTGCACCTATCACGGCCTGGCGTTCAACGTCGACATGGATCTGACGCCGTTTGCCGCCATCAACCCCTGCGGTTACGCCGGCATGCGGGTCACGCAATGCCGCGATCTCGGCGTGAAATTGACCCTGCCGCGGGCGGAGCAGGCGCTCGCCCAGGCCTTGCGGGACACGATCTATTCTTGACTGATTTTGTTAGTTATTAGTATTCTTGCATGTTCTAATGGAGTGACTCATGAGCACCGACACCTTGCCGTCCGACCCCAAACTCCTGATGCGCTCGATCATCCAGCGCATCGCCACCGGCCCCGACCTGTCCAAGGACATCAGCCGCGCCGAGGCGCATCTGGGCACCAAGTCGATCATCGACAACGTCATCGACCCGGTGCAGGTCGGCATTTACTTCATCGCCCTGCGCATGAAGCGCGAGACGATGGACGAAAACCGCGGCGTGCTTGATGCGGTGCTGGAAACCACCCGGCGCGTCACGGCCGAGGTCGACGAAGTGGTCGACATCGGCGATCCCTACGACGGCTACACCCGCTGCCTGCCGGCCGCGCCTTTCCTCGGCCCGCTGCTGGCCGAGCTCGGCGTGCACGTGGTCTGCCACGGCCTCGACAAGGTCGGCCCCAAATTCGGCGTCACCGCGCGCCACGTGCTGGAAGCCGCCGGCGTGCCGGTCGACCTGTCGCCGGTCGACGCCGCGGCGCGTCTGGCCGACCCGGCGATCGGCTGGACCTACGTTGACCAGGCCAAATCCAACCCCGGCATGCATAACCTGATCCCGCTGCGCACGCAGATGATCAAGCGCCAGGTGCTGACCACGGTGGAAGTGTTGTCCAAACCCATCGC